>DASVMA010000047.1:0-2856 GCA_036384595.1 Cellulomonas sp.
TCGACTTCGCCGTCGCCCGGGCCATCATCCGGGCCATCCGGTTGCGACCCATCGGGAAGAAGCCGCGCGACCCCATCCGCAGCTTCCGGTCCGCCATCCGGATGGGTCCGCGCCCGAGGTTCGCGAGCCCGTCGGCGACCACGTCCTCGACCCGGGCCGCACCGGGCGGCCGCTCGTCCGCCGAGACCGCGAGACCGAGCCGGTGACGGGTGCGCCGCAGCGTCGGCGTGTCCGTCTCGCCGAGGACCAGCCCCAGCACGTCGACCCCGCGCGGTGCGAGCTCGGCCCACAGGCCTTCGGCGAAGACCATGTCGAAGGCCTTGGTGGCGCCGTACGTCGCCAGCCTCGGCGCGCCGGCGAACCCGCTGCCCGAGCCGATGATCACGATGCCGCCGCGACCGCGGTCCACCATCGGCGCCGCGAGCGCGTGGCACAGCTGCACGAGCACGGTGCAGTTGCGGTGGATCATCGCCTCGGCCGTCGTGACCGGGTTGTCCAGGAGCGCCGCGTAGTCCGCGTCGGCACCGGCGCAGTAGACCAGGAAGCCGATCTCGAGGTCCGCGAGCGCGGCGGTCACCGAGGCCGCTGCGTCCGGCGCCGTCAGGTCGAGGGCCAGCGTGCGGGTCTCGACGCCGGAGGTCTCGCGGATCCGGGTGGCGACCTCGTCCAGCGCCGCCTGACGCCGCGCAAGCAGCACGACGTTGAGGCCGCGCGCGCCGAGCGCCTCGGCGTACGCCGCCCCGACCCCGTCGCTGGCCCCGGCAACCAGCGCCCACGGACCGTACTTCTCCACGAACTCCACGCTCACTCCTCGGCCTGCGCGCCCGGACGGCGGCGATCGACTTCCGCCGCAGGCTAGCGGTGCCCGGTCGGCGCGAGACGCGCCCTCACCCGCTGAGACACTGCCCGTGGCTGATCGACGGCGGCCACCCGGACGCCGGTGACACCCGGGCGCTTGCTCGCCGGCTCACCCGCCTCGCTGGAGGAACCCGGACTCGTAGGCGAGCACCACCGCCTGGATCCGGTCCCGGAGGTCCAGCTTGGACAAGATGCTGCCCACGTGGGTCTTCACGGTGGCTTCCCCGAGGACGAGCGCGTCTGCGATCTCGGCGTTGGACCGGCCGCTCGCGAGCAGTCCGAACACCTCCAGTTCGCGCTCACTGAGGTCGGTCAGGACCTCAGGAACTCCGGTGGTCGGTGGCGGCGAGCCGACGTAGTGCTCGACGAGGCGGCGGGTCACCTTGGGAGCCACGACGGCGTCACCGCGAGCGACCATGCGCACAGCGAACACGAGCTGCTCTCGGGGGACGTCCTTGAGCAGGAAACCGCTGGCGCCCGCGCGCATCGCGTCGTACACGTACTCGTCGAGGTCGAAGGTCGTGAGCACGAGGACTCGCGTCGGGGAGCCGGCCCGCACCAGCTGCCGGGTCGCCTCGACGCCGTCCATGCGCGGCATCCGGATGTCCATCAGCACGACGTCTGGTCTGAGCGAGGCCACCATCCGCAGGCACACCCTGCCGTCCTCGGCCTCGCCGACCACCTCGAGGTCGTCCTCGAGGTCGAGGATCAGCCGAAAGCCGGCCCGGACGAGCTCCTGGTCGTCACACAGCAGGACCCGGGTCACCGGCTCTCGCCGCCGATCGGGATCGTCGCCACGAGCTCGAACCCACCATCCGCGGTGTGGCCCGACTGCAGCGTGCCGCCCGCCGCCAGGGTTCGCTCGCGTACGCCGACGAGCCCGTGCCCCGATCGCCTGTCCGGGTCGGGCGTCGCGGGTCGAGTCCGCCAGCCAGGACCGTTGCGCACCACGACGCGCAGGTCGTCCATGCCGCTCTCGACGGTGAGCAGGGTCGGCACCGCGCCTGCGTGCTTGAGCACGTTGGTGAGTGCCTCCTGCACGATCCGGTAGACGGTGAGCTCGATGCCCGACGGCATCGACACCCCGTCGACCCGCACGTCGGTCTCGAGGGGGAGCCCGGCCTCCCGCAGACCCGCGACGAGCGGCGGCAGGTCCGCCAGCCCGCGAGCCGGCGCCCGGGACGAGCGATCCGCGTCGTCATCGTCCCACTCCACCAAGTCGTCGCTCCGCAGCACGTGCAGCATCTGACGCATGTCGACGAGGGCCTCACGCGCGCTGCCACGGATCGCGCGCAGCGGCTCGCCGGCCCGCGACGGGTCCCGGGCGAGCGCCGCTTCGGCAGCGTCGGCCTGCACGGCGATCACACTCAGACTGTGCGCGACGACGTCGTGCAGCTCGCGGGCGATCCGGGCGCGCTCGTCGGCGACCGCCAGCCGGGCGAGGTCACGCTGGTGCTGCTCCGCGTACGTCGCCCGGGACCGCCAGGACCTGGCGGCTCGCCCCAGCAGCCACGCGCCGCCCAACTCGACAGCGATGAACGGGTAGTCCGAGCCGCCGTCGAGCCACTCGGTCAGGAACATCCCGCCGAGCATGAGTGCCAGGCCGAGAGCGGCCACGCCTTCGTCGTACTCCGCACCCAGGGCGTACGCGAGCAGGAGCACCACCACCAGCGCCATCAGCGTCCCGGGTGACTGGTTGCCCCAGATGGCCTGGACAACGTTCGCCGTGGTGGTCACGATCGCGGCGAGAAGCGGTGCGCGCGTGCGCCCCAGGAGAGTCAGGCCGATCACCACGGCGATGGGCAGCGTCAACGCCACCGGGGTCTCGTCGACGTCGCCGCTGGCCAGGCCGCCCACCGAGAGGGCCACCACCACGCTCGCGAGCAGGGTGTCGAGGAGCGGGATGCCCAAGAAAGCCCGGGAACGCGTGAAGGATGGCACGCGTCGAGGGTAGGTCCGAGCGGCGGTGGGCGGATCCTTATCGAGGAGGAGCCGGGT
>DASVMA010000048.1:0-13668 GCA_036384595.1 Cellulomonas sp.
GCCGCGAGGTGCGCGGCGATGGATCCCATCCGCAGGTGACCCGCGCGGCCGCGCGCGCCGACGACGAGCAGCTGGGCCGACGCGCTCAGATCGCGCAGGACGGGCACCTCGCTGCCGCGGATCGACTGGGTCGTGACGGTCAGGTCGGGGTAGCGGTCGACGGCGACGGCCTGCTTCTCGCTCAGGTAGGTGGTGGTCTCCGCGTCCAGCTCAGCGTCGACGAGCGGGTACCAGCTCCACTCGACAAGGTCGCGCGGGTCGGTCCACGAGCGCGCGAGCACGACGTCGGCGCCCCGCAGAGAGGCCTCGTGCAGCCCCCACTCGAGCGTGTGCTCGCTGTGCGGCGAACCATCCAGCGCGATCACCACGGGGCCGTCGGCTCGCATGGGAACCCACCTCCTGATCGGTGCCGGTAGGTGCCGGTCTGTCCACCTTGCCCACACCTGGGGGGTGTTGTCGAGGGTCCACGGTCCCGGCCGACCACGTCCTGACGTGCGAGGTCGCGGATCGTCCGCCGCTAGGCGCCCTGCGCCGGCGTCGCCGCGAGCCGGGCGAGCTCCGCTCCCCACGCCCTGGCCCGGTCGAGCTCACCGGGCGCGAGGGGACCGGGCTTGTCCGTCACCACGAAGCTGTGCGACGGCGCCGTCGTCTGGACGCCGCGCCGCCGGAGCAGCTTGCTCGCGCTCGCGGCGGCCGAACCCGCCCAGCGGGACTTCATCCGGGTGTCGAACGTCGCCGTCACGACACCAGGGCCGACGGGACCCAGGTGCTCGAGCCACTCGCGCATCCCGACGTCGGGTGACCCGTCGTGGGTGCCTGCCTCCTGCAGGGCCTGGGCACGGCTCGTCGGTCGGCTCATCCCGAACGCGTGCGTCGGACCGCCCACGACGAGGAGCCCGACGTCCGGCTCGATCTCCTCGGGGGCCGCTCCGACGTCGACGACCTCGGCCTCGACCGCCGGGCGCAGGCCGTCGGCGATCGCCTCGGCGACCTGTCGCGTGTTGCCGAACATCGACTCGACGACCACCACTGCGCGCATCGCTCCACCTCCGTCGCTGGGAACCAGTTCCAGGTTGGCCCCCGAGCGGAAGGCCCGCACAGGGACGAACGGCCCGACCGGCAACCGCAACGTGCCACGTCCGCGACCCGAAGGTCCTGCGGATTCTCGGCGGTAGCCGGGAATAATCGGTTGATGGTCAGCCGTCGTGTCAGTGCGTATCGTGCGCTTGCGTCGGACAAGCGCGTCTCCATGCTGCATGCGCTGCAGCGGTCTGACGTCCCCCTCGGGGTCGACGAGCTTGCCGCGGCCGTGGGCCTGCACGTGAACACCGCGCGTGAGCACCTCGAGCGGCTCATCGACTCCGGATTCGTCGCGAGCGAGCCTGAGCTGCGCACGACGCGCGGCCGCCCCCGGATCCTGTACTCCGCCGTGGAGCGGATCGCCCCGGCGACGACGGACGGGTGGGCGCGGGACCAGCTCATGCGGGTGCTCGTCGCGGGCTACGGACGGCGCCTGCCGTCGGCGGCGGGTGCTGCGCAGGATGCGGGGTCCGTCTGGGGGCGCAGCCTCACGCCGACTCGTCCGGATGCCTCCGAGCGTCGGGGGCAGCGTGCTGCGGCGGTCGGGGTGGTGGATCCCGCGGCGCCGTGCGCCGATGAGGTCTGTGCCGACCCGGACGGCCCGGTCGCCAGCCATGAGAGCTGCGCGTCCCCCGCACCGCTGGACCCGGTTGCGGGCCTGGCCCAGCTGGCCGCGCTCGAGGCGCACTTCGACGACCTGGGCTTCGAGCCCGAGGGAGATGTCGAGCGGCTCGAGGTGCACCTGCGCCGCTGCCCGTTCCTCGACCTGGCCCACGAGCGCCCGGAGATCGTGTGCAGCGTGCACCTGGGTCTCGCCCGCGGCGTGCTGGCCAAGGAGGGCGGGCCACTCACAGCAGAGTGGCTCGAGCCCTTCGTCGAGCCTCAGCACTGCGTGCTGCACCTCACTCGTTCCTGACGCTAGGGTCAACCCCGGGACTCCGAGTGGCGCAGGTCACAGGAGTCGCGATTTAACACGGTGTTTGCCACTTTTAAGTCCGCCGCGTCGCCGCCATCCTGGCGAGTGAGGCTGGATCAACCGAGCGGTGGAGGAATCGATGGCGATCTCGTCCGGAACCTCCCGCGTCGATCTTGCGACGTGGGACCCCGAGAACGAGGCGACCTGGGACAGCAGGTTCGCCTGGCGCACGTTGTGGATCACGACCTACAACCTCACGCTCGCGTTCTGCGCGTGGTACCTCGTCAGCGCGATCGCTCCCCGCCTCAACACCATCGGCTACGACCTCACGAAGCCGGAGCTGTACTGGCTCGTCGCCGTCCCGGGTCTTGCGGGTGGCTTCATGCGGATGATCTACATGTTCCTGCCCCCGATCGTCGGGACGCGCACGCTCGTCGGCGGCTCCGCGACGCTCCTGCTGATCCCGATGCTCGGCTGGACGTTCGCCGTCCGGGACAGCTCGACTCCGTACGCGGTGCTCATCCTGCTGGCGATCGCCGCGGGCGTCGGGGGAGGGGCCTTCGCCGGGTTCATGCCCTCGACCAGCTACTTCTTCCCGAAACGGCTCGCCGGGACGGCGCTCGGGCTCCAGGCCGGCATCGGCAACTTCGGCGTGAGCCTCATCCAGTTCCTCACGCCGTGGGTCGTGGGCTTCGGGCTCCTGGGTGTCACGGCGCTGACCCCGCAGCAGACGCGCGACGGCCAGCACATGTGGCTGCACAACGCGGGCCTCGTGCTCGTGCCGTGGGTCCTGCTCGGCATGGTGCTCGCGGCGGTCTACCTGCGCCGTGTCCCGGTCCAGGCGAACTTCCGCCAGCAGCTCGACATCTTCAGCCAGAAGCACACGTGGGTCATGACCGCGATCTACCTCATGACCTTCGGTGCGTTCAGCGGGTTCGCCGCCCAGCTCGGCCTGCTCATCGTCAACCAGTACGGCAGCTTCGCGAACGCCCCCGACCCGCTGAAGTACGCGTTCCTCGGCCCGCTCCTCGGTTCGATCACGCGCGCCGCCTTCGGCCCGTTGTGCGACCGGTTCGGCGGGGCCCTGTGGACGTTCGTGGCCGGGATCGGCATGACCGTGAGCACGGTGTTCACGGTCTTCTTCCTCGCACCGACCGACTCGAGCCAGTTCACGTACTTCCTCGTCGGGATGCTGGCGATCTTCACGTTCGCCGGGATCGGCAACGCGGGCACGTTCAAGCAGATGCCGATGATCTTCCCGAGACGGCAGGCGGGTGGCGTCATCGGCTGGACCGCCTCGGTCGCCGCGTTCGGGCCGTTCCTCGTCGGGATCGCGCTCTCGATCTTCACGCCGCGGTCCTTCTTCGTCGGCGCCGCGGTGTAC
The DNA here is from genome assembly GCA_036384595.1 of Cellulomonas sp. GTDB lineage: Bacteria > Actinomycetota > Actinomycetes > Actinomycetales > Cellulomonadaceae > Cellulomonas_A. The sequence goes on from DASVMA010000048.1 coordinate 3,381, forward strand.
TTCACGTTCTGCACCGCGCTGACGTGGCACTACTACGTGCGCCCCGGTGCGGAGAAGCCGAGCTGACCGCGCGCCGTCGTCGCCCCACGGCGACCACCACCCAGGACGACCGCTCGACCACGAGGAGCCGACGATGAACCCGACCCGCACCACGACCCAGGCACCGGGGACCGACGGCGCGGCGGCCGACGCCCTGCTCAAGGTCGGGCGGTTCCTGCGCAAGGGTGAGGTCTCGGCCGACCTGCGCACGCTCTACCTCGAGGGCGGCCGTGCGGGTGACGCGTTCTACCGGGACCGCTGGTCCCACGACAAGGTGGTGCGCTCGACCCACGGGGTCAACTGCACGGGCTCGTGCTCGTGGAAGGTGTACGTCAAGGACGGCATCATCACGTGGGAGACCCAGCAGACCGACTACCCGTCGGTCGGTCCGGACTCCCCGGAGTACGAGCCGCGGGGGTGCCCGCGCGGTGCGGCGTTCAGCTGGTACACCTACTCGCCCACCCGGATCAGGTACCCGTACGTGCGCGGCACGCTCCTGCGCGCCTACCGCGAGGCCAAGGCCCGCACGGGTGACCCGGTGCTCGCCTGGGCGCAGGTCACGGAGGACCCCGTCACGGCCCGCGCGTACAAGAAGGCCCGCGGCAAGGGTGGGCTCGTCCGCGCGACGTGGGAGGAGGCCGCCGAGATCGTGGCGGCCGCGCACGTCCACACGATCAAGACCTACGGGCCCGACCGGGTCGCCGGCTTCTCGCCGATCCCCGCGATGTCGATGGTCTCGCACGGCGCCGGCAACCGGTTCGTGACGATGCTCGGCGGCACGATGCTCTCGTTCTACGACTGGTACGCCGACCTCCCGGTCGCGTCCCCGCAGGTGTTCGGCGACCAGACCGACGTGCCCGAGTCGGCGGACTGGTGGAACGCCGGCTACCTCATCATGTGGGGTTCCAACATCCCCGTGACGCGCACGCCCGACGCGCACTTCATGACCGAGGCGCGCTACCGCGGGCAGAAGGTCGTCGTCGTGTCGCCCGACTACGCGGACTCGACGAAGTTCGCCGACGAGTGGCTCGCCGCCCAGCCCGGCACCGACGGCGCGCTGGCGCTGTCGATGGGCCACGTGGTGCTGCGCGAGTTCTTCGTCGAGCGACGCAGCGAGTCGTTCCAGGCGTACATGCAGCGCTACACGGACGCGCCGTACCTCATCGAGCTCACACCGCGCGGCGACGGCTACGTGCCCGGCAAGTTCGTGACGGCCGACCAGGTCGACGGGCTCGTGCCCGACGGCGCAGCGCGCACCGAGGACGCGTTCAAGACGGTCCTGCTCGACGCCGACGGCACGCCGGTCGCGCCGAACGGGTCGCTCGGGCACCGGTTCGGCGAGCAGAACGCGGGCCGCTGGAACCTCGACCTCGGCGAGGTCGTGCCGCTCATGTCGATCGCGGAGTCGCCCACGTACGACGGCACGAGCGTCGTGGTCGACCTGCCGCGCTTCGACGTCACACCGACGGCGGGCCACGAGCACGAGGGCGGTGCCGGTGTCGTGCGTCGCGGGGTGCCCGTCCAGCGCCTCGGCGATCGGCTCGTGACGACCGTGTTCGACCTGCTGCTCGCGCAGTACGGCGTCGGCCGCGAGGGCCTGCCCGGCACCTGGCCGACGGGGTACGACGACGCGTCGAGCCCTGGCACACCGGCGTGGCAAGAGGAGCTCACGGGCGTGCCTGCGGCCGCCGCCGAGCGGATCGGACGCGAGTTCGCCGACAACGCGGAGCGCTCGGGCGGCCGGTCGATGATCGTCATGGGAGCCGGCACCAACCACTGGTTCCACTCCGACACGATCTACCGCGCGTTCCTCGCGCTGACGGCCATGACGGGCTGCCAGGGCGTCAACGGCGGCGGCTGGGCGCACTACGTCGGCCAGGAGAAGGTGCGGCCGCTCACGGGGTTCACGCAGTACGCGTTCGGCCTGGACTGGGTGCGTCCGCCGCGCCAGATGATCGGCACGGCGTTCTGGTACCTCGCGACCGACCAGTGGCGCTATGACGGGCTGCCCGCGGACGCGCTCGCGAGCCCGCTGGCCACGGGGGCCTTCGCGGGGCGCACGACCGCCGACTGCCTCGTGGAGTCCACGAAGCGCGGCTGGATGCCCAGCTACCCGACGTTCGACCGCAACCCCCTCACGCTCGTCGACGACGCCGAGGCCGCCGGCATGGATCCCGCCGCCTACGTCGTGGAGGAGCTGCGCGCCGGGCGCCTGCACTACGCCGTCGAGGACCCGGACGCACCCGAGAACTTCCCGCGCGTCCTGTCGGTGTGGCGGGCCAACATCCTCGGCTCGTCGGGCAAGGGCAACGAGTACTTCCTCAAGCACCTGCTCGGCACCGACTCGGCGGTCCGCGCCGAACCGACGGCCCCGGGCCGTCGGCCCGTCTCGATGACGTGGCACGACGAGGCGCCCGAGGGCAAGCTCGACCTGCTCGTGACGTCGGACTTCCGGATGACGTCGACCACCCTGTTCTCCGACGTCGTCCTGCCGGCGGCGACCTGGTACGAGAAGCACGACCTGTCGAGCACCGACATGCACCCGTTCGTGCACTCGTTCAACCCCGCGATCTCTCCGCCGTGGCAGACCCGCACCGACTTCGACACGTTCGGGACGCTCGCGCGCCTCGTCTCCGAGATGTCGGTCGAGCACCTGGGGGTCCGCAAGGACCTCGTCGCGGTCCCGCTGCTCCACGACACGCCCGACGAGATGGCGAACCCGCACGGGACGGTCGGCGCGATGCCGGGCGGACCGGACGGCGACCTCATCCCGGGCGTGACCATGGCCAAGCTCGTCGTCGTCGAGCGCGACTACCCGGCGCTCGCGGCGAAGTGGGGCGCCCTCGGCCCGCTCGCGGCCAAGGGCATGGTCACCAAGGGCGTCACCTACACGCCCGACGTCGAGGTCGCCGAGCTCGGCCGTGTCAACGGCACGGTCGCCACCGGGGTCGCGGCGGGCCGGCCGCTCCTGACCCGGGACGTGCACGTCTGCGAGATGATCCTCGCGCTGTCGGGCACGACGAACGGTCGCCTCGCGACGCAGGGCTTCGAGCGCGTCGAGCACCAGAGCGGCATGCGGCTCGCGGACCTCTCGCGGGACCACGAGGGCAAGCGCGTGACGTTCCCCGACGTGCAGTCGCGTCCGGTGGCCGTCATCACGAGCCCCGAGTGGTCGGGCTCCGAGCACGGCGGGCGGCGCTACACCGCGTTCGCGATCAACGTCGAGCGGCTCAAGCCGTGGCACACGCTCACGGGCCGCCAGCACTTCTACCTCGACCACGACTGGATGGCCGAGCTCGGCGAGCAGCTGCCCGTCTTCCGGCCGCCGCTCGACATGCACCGGCTGTTCGGCGACCAGGCCCTCGGGACGACCGACCCGAGCGGGGCGCCGGGATCAGAAGGAATGGCCGAGGTCACGGTGCGCTACCTGACCCCGCACTCGAAGTGGTCGATCCACTCCGAGTACCAGGACAACCTCTTCATGCTCTCGCTGTCCCGAGGCGGCCCGACCATCTGGATGTCGCCGCTCGACGCCGACCGGATCGGCGTCAAGGACAACGAGTGGGTCGAGGCGTACAACCGCAACGGCGTCGTCGTCGCGCGGGCGATCGTGTCGCACCGCATGCCGGAGGGAACGGTGTACATGTACCACGCGAAGGACCGCACGGTGGATGTGCCCCGCTCCGAGACGTCGGGCCTGCGCGGCGGCATCCACAACTCGTTGACCCGCGTGCTGCTCAAACCGAGCCACCTCATCGGTGGCTACGCGCAGCTGTCCTTCGCGTTCAACTACCTCGGCCCGACGGGCAACCAGCGTGACGAGGTGACGACGATCCGTCGCCGCAACCAGGAGGTCGAGTACTGATGCGCGTGATGGCTCAGATGGCGATGGTCATGAACCTCGACAAGTGCATCGGGTGCCACACGTGCTCGGTCACCTGCAAGCAGGCATGGACGAACCGCACCGGCGTCGAGTACGTGTGGTTCAACAACGTCGAGACGCGCCCGGGGCTCGGCTACCCGCGCTCGTACGAGGACCAGGACCGGTGGGAGGGCGGCTGGACGCGCACGAAGCGCGGCCGGCTGCGGCTGCGGGCCGGCGGGCGGTTCGCCAAGCTCGCGCGGATCTTCTCCAACCCGAACCTGCCCTCGCTGCAGGACTACTACGAGCCGTGGACGTACGACTACGACGTCCTGCTGTCCGCGCCGCAGGGCGAGCACACCCCGGTCGCGCGTCCGAAGTCGCTGCTGACCGGCAAGAACATGAAGATCGGCTGGTCGGCCAACTGGGACGACGACCTGGGCGGGTCGCAGGAGACCGCCGCCGACGACCCCATCCTCGCCACGATGAGCGAGCACGTGAAGATGGAGTTCGACGAGACCTTCATGTTCTACCTGCCGCGCATCTGCGAGCACTGCCTCAACCCGTCGTGCGTCGCGTCGTGCCCGTCCGGGGCGATGTACAAGCGTGTCGAGGACGGCATCGTGCTCGTCGACCAGGACGCGTGCCGTGGGTGGCGCATGTGCGTGTCCGGGTGCCCGTACAAGAAGGTCTACTTCAACCACAAGACCGGCAAGGCCGAGAAGTGCACGTTCTGCTACCCGCGCCTCGAGGTCGGGCTGCCGACGGTGTGCGCGGAGACGTGCGTCGGGCGGCTGCGGTACATCGGCCTCATCCTCTACGACGCCGACAAGGTCCTCGAGGCCGCCAGCGTCGAGGACGACAAGGACCTGCTCGAGTCGCAGCGCTCGGTGTTCCTCGACCCCATGGACCCAGCCGTCATCGCGGCCGCCGAGGCCGCGGACATCCCGCGCGACTGGATCGACGCCGCGCAGCGCAGCCCGATCTGGGCGCTCATCCAGAAGTACCGGGTGGCCCTCCCGCTGCACCCCGAGTACCGCACGATGCCGATGGTCTGGTACATCCCGCCGCTGTCGCCGGTCGTCGACATCATCACGAGCACGGGCAGCGACGGCGAGGACGCGCGGACGCTGTTCGCGGCGATCGACAAGCTGCGGATCCCGCTCGAGTACCTCGCGGGGCTGTTCTCCGCGGGCGACGTCGCACCCGTGGCCGCCACTCTGCGGCGTCTCGCGGCCATGCGCTCGTACATGCGCGGCATCAACCTCGACAACGAGCGGGACGAGCGGATCGCCACGGCTGTCGGGATGACGGGCGTCGAGGTCGAGGAGATGTACCGGCTGCTCGCGATCGCGAAGTACGAGGACCGGTACGTCATCCCGTCCGCGCACGCCGAGACCGCAGCGAAGCTCGAGGAGCTCGGCGCGAGCTGCTCGCTCGACTTCGAGGGCGGTCCCGGCATGGGTGGCGCGGGCCCGTTCGGCTCGTCGAGCGGCTCGCCCGTGCCTGTCGCGGTCGAGACGTTCCACGCGCTCAAGGACCGTCAGACGAGCGACGGCCCGGCGAACCCCACGGGAGGCTCGGGTCGCGTGAACCTCCTCAACTGGGACGGCAACGGCACGCCCAACGGGCTGTTCCCGCCGTCCACAGGCACCCCCGGGGGTGAGGTCTGATGAAGACGCCGGTCCTCGCTCCGGTCGTTCCCGTCCGTCTCGACGCGCACGGCCGCGCGGTCGCCCACATGGCTGCGTCGATCCTGCTCGACTACCCCTCGGCCGACATCCTCGCGCGGTACGACGACGTCCGCGCCGCGGTGGGCTCGCTGCCTGGCCCGGTGCGGGAACGCTTCGAGCGCTTCCTCGACGCGGCCGCCGTGCACCCGGACCTCCCGGCGCACTACGTCGCGACGTTCGACCTCAAGCGCAAGTGCGCGCTGTACCTCACGTACTTCGGCGCGGGGGACACCCGCCGTCGTGGCATGTCGCTCGTCGCGTTCGTCGAGGCGTACCGCGCCGCGGGCTGGGTCGTCGAGGACGGCGAGCTGCCCGACTACCTGCCCGTCGTGCTCGAGTTCTCCGCGCGCGGTGACGCGACGATCGCGGGCGGCCTGCTCGCGACGCACCGGCAGGGCCTCGAGGTGCTGCGGTCGGCCGTCGCCGGCGTCGGGAGCCCGTACTCCGACATCGTCGAGGCGGTCTGCCTCACGCTGCCGCCGGTGGACGCCGAGACCGAGCGTCGCTACCTCGAGCTCATCACTGCCGGCCCGCCGACCGAGATGGTCGGGCTGTCGGCGATGGGCCCGCTCGAACCGTTCGCGCCGGGTGGCGCCCAGGACGTGGAGGTCCGTCGATGAGTGCACTGGACGCGGTGCTGTGGGTCGCGCTGCCGTACGCCGCCATCGCGGTGTTCGTCGTCGGGCACGTGTGGCGCTACCGCTACGACCAGTTCGGCTGGACGACGCGGTCGTCACAGCTCTACGAGAACCGACTCCTGCGCGCCGGCTCGCCGATGTTCCATGTCGGCATCCTCATGGTCGCCGGCGGGCACGCCGTCGGGCTCCTCGTGCCGGCCACGTGGCTCGACGCGATCGGCATCCACGAGCACGTCTACCACGTCGGCGCGACCGTGCTGGGGTCGTTCGCCGCGGTCCTGACGGTCGCGGGGCTCGTGATCCTCATCTACCGCCGTCGGACCGTCGCGCCCGTGTTCATCGCGACGACGCGGATGGACAAGACGATGTACGTCGCCCTCGCGGCCGCGCTCGGCTTCGGGGCGCTGGCCGTGGTCCAGCACCAGATCCTCGGTGCGGGCTACGACTACCGGGGCTCGGTCTCGCCGTGGATCCGCTCGATCCTCATTCTCCGGCCTGACGCGTCACTGATGGCGGGCGTCCCGCTCGCGTTCCAGATCCACGTGGTGTCGGCGAACCTGCTGTTCGCTCTGTGGCCGTTCACGCGCCTGGTGCACGTGTTCTCGGCGCCGGTCGGCTACCTCACGCGGCCGTACGTGGTGTACCGGTCGCGGGACCAGCGGCTCGGGACGCGTTCGACGCGCCGCGGCTGGGAGCGCGTCGAACGTCCGGGCACCCGGGTGCGCTGAGTCGCTATCCCGGTCGCGTCCCGAGCAGGCAGTCGCGTCCCCATCGGTCACCGCTCAGAGGCCGACCCACGTGTGGGTGCCGTCCGCGAGCTTCTGCCGCTTCCAGATGGGCACCTCGGCCTTGACCCGCTCGACGAGCTCGCGGCACACGTCGAACGCGAGCGCCCGGTGCGCCGTCGCGACGCACGCGACGATCGCCAGGTCGCCGACGGCGAGCGCCCCCGTCCGGTGCGACACCGCGATGCCGAGGACCTCGGGGTCCCCCGCGAGCTCGGTGCAGATCCGGCGCAGCACCAGCTCCGCGTCCGGGTGGGCGGAGTACTCGAGCGCCGTGACCTGGCCGTCGGCGTCGGGGTCGTGGTCACGGACCTGCCCGACGAACGTCGCCACGGCGCCCGCGCGCCGGTCCGCGACGGCAGCGAGGTGAGCCGTGACGTCGAGGTCGGTGTCAACGATGCGGGCACGGATGGTCGTCACCACGCCAGGCTACGACTCAGCGGCCGCCGGCGCGGCCGACGTGCTGACCGGCTGCCATGATGGGCGCCATGGCCGACGACGCGAGGCACGTGCTCGGACGGCTCGACGCGCCGGTCACGGTGGTCGAGCACGGCGACCTCGAGTGCCCGTACTGCCGGGCCGCGGCCCCGGTCCTGCGCGCGCTGGTCGAGCGGTCCGACGGGCGCGTGCGTCTCGTCTGGAAGCACTTCCCGCTGTTCGAGGTCCACCCCCACGCGCTGACCGCCGCGCTCGCGGCCGAGGCGGCGGGAACGCACGGTCTGTTCTGGGAGATGCACGACCTGCTGTTCGCCCACCAGGACCACCTGGCCGACGCCGACCTCCGCGACTACGCGGTCACGCTCGGCCTCGACCCGGCCCAGGTGGCCGGCGAGGGCGCGCAGGTGTTCGCCGACGCCGTCGAGGCCGACTACACCGAGGGTCTGGCGCACGACGTCCGCGGCACCCCGACGCTGTTCATCGACGGCGTCCGGTACCTCGGACCGATCGAGCTCGCCGCCCTGGTCGCCGCGACGACCTCGGGCTGACCGCTCACGTCGCGGGGGCGACCCACGGGCGCGGCGGCAAGGACGGTGGTGGCCCGTCGGACTCGGGGGAGCACAGCGGCAGGCGCTCGCCGAGGATCCGCAGCAGGACGGACCCGAGCACGGCGGCGACGAGCGAACCCGCGAGCACGCCGATCTTGGCCTGTGCCACGAGCGCGGCGTCCGTGAACGCGAGGTCGGCGATGAACAGCGAGATCGTGAAGCCGATGCCCGCGAGCACGGCGCCGCCGAGCAGGTGCCCGTAGCGGACCCGGCCCGGCAGGACACCGAGACCGGCGCGGATCGCGAGGGTCGACGCGCCGAAGATCCCGATCGTGTTGCCGGCCACGAGCGCGACCGCGACGCCGATGGTGACGGACGACGAGGCGGCGGACCGGAGCGTCTCCGGGTCGAGGCGCACCCCGGCGTTCGCGAGCCCGAACACCGGGACGACCACGTAGGCGCTCCAGGGGTGCAGCACGCGCTGCAACCGGTCGCTGGGTGGCACGGCGGCCCGGGCGGCGAGCTCGGTCAGGTGCTCGCGCTCCGCCGACGTGTCGTGCGCGAGCCGCTTCGCGAACCGCACGACGTCCTCGACCTCCTCACGCCGGGACCGGCGCGAGGGGAGGAGCAGGCCGATGAGCACGCCTGCGAGGGTCGGGTGCACGCCGGACGACTGCACAGCGAGCCACAGCGCGAGCGCCGCGAGCACGTAGGGCGCGAGCTGCCACACGCCCAGCCACCGCATCGCCAGGATCGCGACGACGACGAGCCCGGCCAGGGCGAGCGCTACCAGGTCGACATGCTTCGTGTAGAAGACGGCCATCACGGTGATCGCGCCGATGTCGTCGACGATCGCGAGCGTCAGCAGGAACAGCCGCAGACGGTCGGGGCACGCGGGCCCGAACAGCGCGAGGATCCCGACGAGGAACGCCGTGTCGGTCGACATCACGATGCCCCAGCCGTGGGCCGCATCGGTGCCCGCGTTGAAGGCGAGGTAGATGAGCGCCGGGACGAGCAGGCCGCCGAGCGCACCGAGCGCGGGGACGGCCACGGTGCGCCGTGACCGCAGCTCGCCGCTCGTGACCTCGCGGTTGATCTCGAGCCCGACGACGAGGAAGAAGACTGCCATCGCCGCGTCGTTGACCCAGTGGTGCAGGTCGAGGTCGAGGCCGATCGAGCCGACGTGGAACCCGGCCGTCGTCGACCACAGCGAGGTGTAGGCGTCGGCCCACGGCGAGTTGGCCCACACGAGCGCGAGGACCGTCCCGGCGAGCAGGAAGACCGCGCTCCCCGCCTCGTTCGCGAGGAACCGCAGCACCGCAGGGTTGACCGCCGGCAGGCGCACACGCAGGGGCGGGCCCGGGACCGGGGTCGTCACCATCCATGCCTCCGGTGGTCGGGGAGCAGCGAAGACCCAACGTCGCAGGTCGGCGCCCTCGCGCGCAACCGTCGGAGGCCGTCGCGCGCCACCCGCAACGGGTCGGTCAGGCCGGCTTCACGTGCACCGGGACGGTGTGCAGGCCTGTGGCCCCGTCGGGGATGACGTCCGCGACCGCGTCGGTCTGTGGGCCGTCAGGGTCGATGGCACGGCACTGCAGCGTGTGGTCGCCCGGCGTCGCGTCCCATGCGAGGGCCCACTGGCGCCAGCTGTCGATGCCGCCGTCGGCCGCAAGGGTCGCCGCCTGCCAGGGACCGTCGTCGACCCGCACCTCGACGCCGACGATGCCTCGGTGCTGCGCCCACGCCGTGCCCGCGACCACGACCCGACCGGCCTTGACGCTGGGTCCCGACCGGGGCACCTCGATGCGGGACTCCGTCTTGACCGGCCCGTGGTCCGACCAGCCGCGATCGGTCCAGTAGGCGGTCGCGTCCGCGAACCGGGTCACCTCGAGGTCGACCACCCACTTCGTGGCCGACACGTACCCGTACAGGCCGGGGACGACCAGGCGCACCGGGAAGCCGTGCTCGACGGGCAGGGGGTCGCCGTTCATGCCGACCGCGAGCAGGGCGTCGCGGCCGTCGGTCAGGGCCTCGATGGGCGTGGACGCCGTGAACCCGTCGGCGCTCCGCGACAGGACCATGTCGGCGTCGGGGTGCGGCATCGCGCGGGCGAGCACCTCCCGGACCGGCAGGCCCAGCCACTTCGCGTTCCCGACGAGGTTGCCGCCGACCTCGTTCGACACGCAGGCGAGCGTCACCCACGCCTCGACGAGGTCGGAGGCCAGCAGCTCCGCGAACGTCAGCG
>DASVMA010000049.1:0-5054 GCA_036384595.1 Cellulomonas sp.
AGGCCGCCGAGCGAGTCGAAGTCGCCGACGTCGTCCCAGGTGAAGTCCCCCGGCACGACGGCGACGCCACCCGCGGCGGCCACCGGCTCGGCGATCGCGTGGTCGATCGCGATCTTCGTCAGTCCCGGCCACACGCGCGCGAGCACCGGCTCACGCTCGGGGCCGTCCCAGGCCGCGGCGATCTCGCGGAGCCCGTCGTGGAGCGCCGGGAGCTGGGCGGCGAGGTGGTCGAGCAGGACGCGCGCCCGCACGATGAACATGCCCGCGTTCCAGCGGTACTCGCCTGTCGCGAGGTACGCGGTCGCGGTCTCCTCGTCGGGCTTCTCGGTGAACCCCGCGGCGTGGCGCACGTCGGGCGCACCCTCGATCCCGAGCCCCTCGCCCGACCGCACGTACCCGAAGGCCGTCGACGGCTCGGTCGCGGCGATCCCGACGGTCACCAGGTACCCGGCCCGCGCCGCCTCGACGCCCTGGCGCACGGTCTCGGCGAAGGCGGCCGCCCCCTCGATGACGTGGTCCGCAGCGAACGACCCGAGCACGACGTCGCCGTGGCGCGCCTCGAGCAGCGCCGCAGCCAGGCCGATCGCCGCCATCGAGTCACGCGGGGACGGCTCGGCGAGCACGTCGCTCGCGGCCAGCTCGGGAAGCTGCGCCGCGACGGCCTGCGCATGACGCACCCCGGTCACGACGAGGACCCCGCCCGGCCCGGTCAGCGGCAGCAGCCGGTCGACCGTGCCCTGGAGCAGGGTCCGCCCCGTGCCCGTGAGGTCGCGCAGGAACTTCGGCTCGCCGGCGCGTGACAGCGGCCACAGCCGCGTGCCGGCACCGCCCGCCGGGACGACGGCGTGGAAGCCGGGGATCGGTGAGGTCATGCGGGCCAGGGTAGCGAGGAGCCGTCGCGCCCGGTGCCACGCAGCCCGGACCACGACGTAAGGTGACACCTCGTCAGGACGTGCTCCGCAGCACATGACGCGGCGCCGTGTTCACTACACTCGTCGGCAGGCGGACGTCGTGGTCCCTCTTACGACTCGACGCCCGGCTCGCACTTCGACTCGCACTTCGACTCGCCAGGAGGCCATTCCGTGCCCACCGCGCCGGCCGGCACGCTCTACCGAGGGCGTGAAGGCATGTGGTCGTGGGTCGCGCATCGCGTGACCGGCGTCCTCATCTTCTTCTTCCTGCTCGTCCACGTGCTCGACACGTCCCTCGTGCGCGTCTCCCCGGAGGCGTACAACGCGGTGATCGGCACGTACAAGAACCCCGTGATGGGCCTCGGTGAGGCCGGTCTCGTCGCCGCCATCGTGTTCCACGCCTTCAACGGCATCCGGATCATCCTCGTGGACTTCTGGGCCAAGGGCCCCAAGTACCAGCGGGTCATGCTCTGGGTCGTGGTCGGCCTGTTCGTCCTGACGATGGCGGGCTTCCTGCCGAGGCACCTCATGCACGTGTTCGGAGGCGAGTGATGACGTCCACCACCTCGATCCCCGCTCCGCGCTCGCCCCGCGTGCGCACCAGCCGTCGCACGACGCGCGGCAACGCCGAGCTGTACGGCTGGATCTTCATGCGCGTCTCGGGCGTCGTGCTCGTCGTGCTGATCTTCGGGCACCTCTTCACGAACCTGATCGCGGGCCAGGGCATCAAGGCCGTCGACTTCGGGTTCGTCGCCGGCAAGTGGGCGTCGCCGCTCTGGCAGGTCTGGGACCTGCTCATGCTCTGGCTCGCGATGATCCACGGCAGCAACGGTGTGCGCACGATCATCAACGACTACGCCGAGCGTGACACCACCCGCCTCGTGCTCAAGGTCGTCCTGGTCGTGGCGTTCGTCATCACGGTCGTCCTCGGCACGCTCGTGATCTTCACGTTCGACCCGTGCCCCGCGGGCAACCCGTCCGACCTGCTGCCCTCGTTCTGCTCCGCCTGAACCCCCCGAACCGCCTCGAGGAGGCATCGCCACCGATGCAGATCCACCAGTACGACGTCGTCATCGTCGGCGCCGGCGGAGCGGGCATGCGTGCCGCGCTCGAGTCCTCGACGCGCACCCGCACCGCCGTCATCTCCAAGCTGTACCCGACGCGCTCGCACACGGGCGCCGCGCAGGGCGGGATGTGCGCGGCCCTCGCGAACGTCGAGGAGGACAACTGGGAGTGGCACACGTTCGACACCGTCAAGGGTGGCGACTACCTGGTCGACCAGGACGCCGCGGAGGTCATGGCGAAGGAGGCCATCGACGCCGTCCTCGACCTGGAGAAGATGGGCCTGCCGTTCAACCGGACGCCTGAGGGCAAGATCGACCAGCGGCGTTTCGGCGGCCACACGCGCAACCACGGCGAGGCCGCCGTGCGCCGGGCCTGCTACGCGGCCGACCGCACGGGCCACATGATCCTGCAGACGCTCTACCAGCAGTGCGTCAAGAACGACGTCGAGTTCTTCAACGAGTTCTACGTGCTGGACGTGCTTCTGAGCCACGACCTCGTGACCGGTGAGGTGCCCGAGGGCGAGGACGTCGCCGTCAGCGGGGTCGTCGCCTACGAGCTCGCCACCGGCGAGATCCACCTGTTCCGCGCAAAGTCAGTGGTCATCGCGACCGGCGGCGCCGGCAAGATCTTCAAGACCACCTCGAACGCCCACACCCTCACGGGCGACGGCATGGCGCTCGTCTACCGGCGCGGCGTCCCGCTCGAGGACATGGAGTTCTTCCAGTTCCACCCGACAGGCCTCGCGGGGCTCGGCATCCTGCTGTCGGAGGCCGCGCGCGGCGAGGGCGGGATCCTGCGCAACGCCGACGGCGAGCGGTTCATGGAGCGCTACGCCCCGACCATCAAGGACCTCGCACCGCGCGACATCGTGGCGCGGTCGATCGCGCTCGAGGTCCGTGAGGGCCGCGGAGCGGGACCCAACAAGGACTACGTGCTGCTCGACCTGACCCACCTCGAGCCGGCCCACATCGACGCCAAGCTCCCGGACATCACGGAGTTCGCCCGCACGTACCTGGGCGTCGAGCCGTACACCGAGCCCATCCCCGTGTACCCCACCGCGCACTACGCGATGGGCGGGGTGCCGACCACGATCCACGCCGAGGTGCTGCGCAGCAACGCCGAGGTCGTGCACGGCCTGTTCGCCGCCGGCGAGGTCGCCTGCGTGTCGGTGCACGGCTCCAACCGGCTGGGCACCAACTCGCTCCTCGACATCAACGTGTTCGGCAAGCGCGCCGGCATCGCCGCCGCCGCCTACGCGTCGGGCGCGCCGTGGGTCGAGATGCCCGACGACCCCGAGATCGGCGTCATCGCCGAGCTCGAGGAGATGCGCACCCGGGCCGACGGCGACCGCGTCTCCGACGTCCGCCGCGAGCTGCAGCAGACGATGGACACGAACGCGCAGGTGTTCCGCACCGCGGAGTCGCTGCAGCAGGCGCTCGCCGACATCCGCGCGCTGCAGACCCGCTACCGCAACGTCTCGGTCCAGGACAAGGGCCGGGCGTTCAACACCGACCTCCTCGAGGCGCTCGAGCTCGGGTTCCTGCTCGACATCGCCGAGGTCGTCGTCGTCGGCGCCCTCAACCGCGAGGAGTCCCGCGGCGGTCACTTCCGTGAGGACTTCCCGAAGCGTGACGACGCCCAGTACATGCGGCACACGATGGCGTACCGCCGTCCGCCGGGCGCCGTCGCACCGTCGTCCCCCGTCGGCAGCGAGGCGGCTGCCGTCGTCGCGGCGACGAGCCGGACCGGGGCCGAGGTGGCCACCAGCCGGCCGGGGGCGGCGACGCCTGGCACGTTCGACGTCGCGCTCGGGTACAAGCCCGTGGTCGTGACCCGCTACCAGCCGATGGAGCGTAAGTACTGATGACTGCCACTCTCGACAGCGCAGCCCCCACGCCCTCGCCAGAGCCGAAGCTCGGGGCGGTGCCGAGCTTCGACGTCACGCTGCGGATCCGTCGGTTCCTGCCGGAGTCCGGCAAGGACGAGGCGTACTGGGAGGAGTTCACGGTCACCGCCTACGGCACCGACCGGCTCCTCGACGCGCTGCAGAAGATCAAGTGGGAGCACGACGGCTCGCTGAGCTTCCGTCGCTCGTGCGCGCACGGGGTCTGCGGGTCCGACGCGATGCGCATCAACGGCCGCAACCGGCTCGCGTGCAAGGTCCTGCTCAAGGACCTCAACCCCGACAAGCCGATCACGGTCGAGCCGCTCAAGGGCCTGCCCGTGATCAAGGACCTCATCGTCGACATGGAGCCGTTCTTCGCGTCGTACCGCGAGATCATGCCGTTCCTGGTGACGAACGGTCACGAACCGACGCGCGAGCGCCTGCAGACCGTCGCGGAGCGCGAGCGGTTCGACGACACCACGAAGTGCATCCTGTGCGCGGCGTGCACGTCCTCGTGCCCCGTGTTCTGGACCGACGGGCAGTACTTCGGCCCGGCGGCGATCGTCAACGCGCACCGGTTCATCTTCGACAGCCGCGACGAGGGCGGGTCGCAGCGCCTCGAGATCCTCAACGACAAGGAGGGCGTCTGGCGCTGCCGGACGATCTTCAACTGCACCGAGGCGTGCCCCCGCGGCATCGAGGTCACCAAGGCCATCCAAGAGGTCAAGCGCGCGATGATCACCCGCTCGATCTGACCTTCGTCGGCGCCGGCTCCCGGGCCGGCGCCGGAGGCGGGACCGGCGGGTCAGCCGTCCAGGCCGCGGCCAGCAGCACGATCCGGGCGATGAGGTTGATCCACACCAGCAGGGTCACGATCGCCGCGAACGACGCGAGCACCGCGTTCTGCCGTGCACCGCCCGCCACGACCGACGCGCCCAGCAGCCGCACGACCCCGACGCCGACGGCACAGATCAGCGCTCCCTGGCGCAGGTCGGCCCACCGCGGATGGATGCCGGCGAGCACGCGCACGACCAGCACGAACGTCGCGGCGTCGACCACGAGCGCGACCAGGAAACCCAGGACGGACGTCACGACGCCCACCCCGGCGCCGAGCCCGACAAGTCGCAGCAGCCACCCAGCGGCCGAGGTGACCGCGAGGCCCAGGACCGCGGAGACGAGGAACGTCAGCGCCA
>DASVMA010000050.1:0-9603 GCA_036384595.1 Cellulomonas sp.
AGCCCGTCCGGACCCGTCTCGGCGAACCCGGCCGACAGGATCACGACCCCGCGCACCCCGAGCCGCGCCAGGGCGTGGACGGCGTCGACCGACTCGGCAGCCGGGACCGCGAGGACAGCGAGGTCGACCGGCCCGGGGATGTCCGCGAGCGATCCCCACCGCCGCGGCGCACCCGACCCCGCAGGGACCCCGGCACCCTCCGGGTCGAGCCCGACGACGTGCAGCTCCAGGTCGCTCGAGCCCGCGACGAGGTTCGCCAGCACCCGCCGGGCCAGCAGGTCCTCCATCGATCCGGGCAGCGAGCGGGTCGACGCCACGACGACCACCGAGCGAGCCGTCAGCAGGCCCTGGACGCTGCGCGCCTCGGCCCGGTGCTCGCGGTCGGCCATGACCGCGAGCGAGCGGTCGGTGGGGTCGAGGTCGAAGTCCACCGACACGATCCCGTCGTCGATGGACTGCCGGACGGCGTACCCCGCCTCCCGGAACACGGCGATCATCCGACCGTTCTGCGGCAGGACGTCGGCCGTGAACCGGCGCACGCCCCGCTCGCGCGCAGCGGCCGCGAGGTGCTCGAGCAGGACCGAGCCGAGCCCGCGGCCGTGGTGCGCGTCGGCGATGTTGAACGCGACCTCGGCCTCGTCGGCGCCGACGCGGTCGTAGCGCGCGACGCCGATGATCTCGTCGTCGGCGGTGACGGCGATGAGGGCGACCCGGCTGTCGTGGTCGACGTTCGTGAAGCGCTCGAGGTCGCGGTCCGACAGCCGCGCGAGCGACGCGAAGAACCGCAGGTAGGTCGAACGGTCGGACTGGGCGACGTGGAACGCCTGGAGCGCGGCCGCATCGGTCGGCAGGATGGGGCGGATGTGGGTCGTGGTGCCGTCGCGCAGCACGACGTCGGCCTCCCACCCGGCCGGATAGCCGCGGTCGCCCGCGCTGGGCTCGCGCGGGTCACCCGGGACGTCGTTCATACCTGTCAGGCTAGTGCGGCGCGCGCCGGGCGACAGTGCTCGACGCCACCCGGCGAGCCGACCCCTACCAGCGTGCCGTGACCGACGGTGCGGCGGGCTCGCGCGACAATGTCCGCGCACGCAGGACCACCCCGCTCGACCTGAGGAGCCGCATCCGCCATGGCGCGCCGTACCGCGAGGACCGACGTCCCGCCCGAGGACTTCACCGAGCACATCATCGACATCGACGTCGGTGCGGAGATGCAGGGCTCGTTCCTCGAGTACGCCTACTCGGTCATCTACTCGCGCGCGCTGCCTGACGCACGGGACGGCATGAAGCCCGTCCACCGCCGGATCCTGTTCCAGATGTCCGAGATGGGCCTGCGCCCCGACCGCCCGTACGTGAAGTCGGCGCGCGTCGTCGGCGACGTCATGGGCAAGCTGCACCCCCACGGCGACAGCGCGATCTACGACGCGATGGTCCGCCTCGCGCAACCCTTCACGCAGCGTCTGCCGCTCGTCGACGGGCACGGCAACTTCGGCTCGCTCGACGACGGCCCGGCCGCCGCGCGGTACACCGAGGCACGGCAATCGCCCGCCGCCCTGGCCATGACCGCCGGCCTCGACGAGGACGTCGTCAACTTCGTCCCGAACTACGACAACAAGCTCCAGCAGCCCGAGGTCCTCCCCGCCGCGATCCCGAACCTCCTGGTCAACGGCACGACGGGCATCGCGGTCGGCATGGCGACCAACATGGCGCCGCACAACCTCGTCGAGGTCGTCGCGGCCGCGCGGCACCTCGTCGCGCACCCCGACGCCGACCTCGACGACCTGATGCGCTTCATCCCGGGCCCGGACCTGCCGACGGGCGGCAAGATCGTCGGGCTCGACGGCGTCCGCGACGCCTACCGCACGGGCCGCGGGGCGTTCCGCACCCGGGCGACGACGCGCATCGAGAACGTCACGGCGCGTCGTCAGGGCATCGTCGTGACCGAGCTGCCCTACATGGTCGGTCCCGAGAAGGTGATCGAGAAGATCAAGGAGGGCGTGCAGTCCAAGAAGCTCTCGGGCATCTCGGGTGCCATGGACCTCACGGACCGCACGCACGGCCTGCGTCTCGTCATCGAGATCAAGACGGGGTTCAACCCCGAGGCGGTCCTCGAGCAGCTGTACCGGCACACGCCGCTCGAGGAGTCGTTCTCGATCAACAACGTCGCGCTCGTCGACGGTCAGCCGCGCACCCTCGGGCTCCGCGAGCTGCTCGTCGTCTGGGTCGAGCACCGCCTCGACGTGATCCGGCGCCGCAGCCGCTTCCGGCTCGCGAAGCGCCTCGACCGGCTCCACCTCGTCGAGGGGCTGCTCATCGCGATCCTCGACATCGACGAGGTCATCCAGCTCATCCGGACGTCGGACGACGCGGACGTGGCGCGCGCCCGCCTGCGCACCGTGTTCGACCTGTCCGACGCGCAGGCCGAGTACATCCTGGAGCTCCGGCTGCGGCGGTTGACGAAGTTCCAGCGCATCGAGCTCGAGAAGGAGCAGGAGCAGCTCCGGGCGGAGATCGCGGAGCTCCAGGCGATCCTCGCCGACGACGTGCGGCTGCGGAAGGTCGTGTCCGACGACATGGCCGACGTGGCGGCCACCTTCGGCACGCCCCGGCGCACGATCCTGCTCGAGTCGGCGGGAGGGACGACCGTGACCGGCGCGACCCCGTCGGCCAGGACGGCCGCCCCGCTGGAGATCGCCGACACGCCGTGCTGGGCCTTGCTGTCCGCGACGGGCCTGCTCGCCCGGACGTCCGGGGAGGAGTCACCGCTCCGCACCGAGCTCGGCGGGCGGCGCTCCCGGCACGACGTCCTGCGCGGCGCGATCGCGACCACGGCCCGCGGCGACGTCGGCGTCGTGACGTCCCGTGGCCGGCTCGTCCGCGTGCCGGTGCTCGATCTGCCCTCGCTCCCGCCCACCGACGGCGCGCCGACCCTCTCGGGCGGGGTCCCCCTCACCGAGGTCGTCGCGCTCGACCACGGCGAGCAGGTCGTCGGGATCGCCTCGCTGGCGCCGGACGCGCCGACCCTTGCCCTGGGCACCGCGCAGGGCACGGTCAAGCGGGTCGCGACGGGGGACGCACCGCCGGCCAAGGATGCCTGGGAAGTCATCGCGCTCAAGGACGGCGACGAGGTGGTTGGCGCTGCGGGTGTCACGGACGACGACGAGCTCGTGCTCGTGAGCTCGGACGCCTCGCTGCTGCACTTCGCCGCGTCCGCGGTCCGCCCGCAGGGCCGTGCCGCCGGCGGGATGGCCGGGATCAAGCTCGCCGACGGTCAGCGGGTCGTCTTCTTCGGCGCCGTGAGCCCGGGCGTCGACGCCGCCGTCGTGACGGTGGCGGGGACGGCTGCTGCCCTCCCCGGCACGCAGGCCGGCGCGGCCAAGACCACCCCGTTCGAGCTCTACCCGGGCAAGGGCCGCGCGACGGGTGGCGTGCGCGCCCACCGGTTCCTCAAGGGCGAGGACACGCTCATCCTCGCGTGGGTCGGCGAGGCGCCGCCGCACGCGACGGGCTCGGGCGGCCAGCCGATCGAGCTGCCGGCGCCGGATCAGCGCAGAGACGGGTCGGGCGTTCCGCTGCCGGCGCCTGTCCACGCGGTGGGCTGACCGGGCGCGGTCGTCAGCTGCCCCCGCCGGTCGCGGTCCTCGACGAGGACCGCGACCGCGAGGAGCCCCTGCCCGACGAGGTAGGTCGACATGACCCAGAACCCCGCCACAGGCAGGACGAACCCGCCGGCGAACGCTCCGAGCGCGATGAGCGAGTCCGACACGAGGAAGATCGCGCCCCCGATCCCCCCGATCCGGCCGAGGCCCGTCGCGAGCACCGCCATCATCGTCAGGCAGGCCCCGTAGACGATGACCGGTCCGATGATCGACCCGGCGCCGGGAGCGCACAGGACGACGAGGACGACGAAGGCCAGCGCGTATGGCCATGCGCGCGCCGGCTCCCGCACGATCGACGATCGCCGAGCCCCTGGCACGAACGCCGTGATGTAGCAGACCTGCGCGAGCAGGAAGAAGCCGACCATCACGAGGAACGACACGCCCTCGGGGACAAGGTCGGGGACCGTGTCGCCGAGCCAGGACAGACCGAGCGCGACGAGCACGAGCCGGACACGTCGTGTCCGGGGCCGAGCGGTCCACGCGGCGACCACGAGAGCGAGCGCGGGCATGAGGAACCACTGCGACCTGCCCGCCAGGCTCGAGGCCCCCGCGAGCTGGGCTCCGAGGTGGACGACCGCGAGACCGACGAACAGCGCGAGCGCCGCACGCTGGCGCGGGCTCGAGCCGGACCAGAGGCGCTGCGCCTTCGTCATGACCGCCACGGGGTGCTCCTCCGCCCGGACCGGTCCTCGTCGACCGGTGGTGGCGCGATCGTAGCCTGAGCCCTCAGGCGTCGATGCGGCTGCGGTCCAGGGAGTCTGCTCCCGCGATGATGAAGTCCTTGCGGGGCGGGACGTCCGAGCCCATGAGCAGCTCGAAGATCTCCTCGGCCCGCTGCGCACCCTCGACCGTCACGCGTCGCAGCGTGCGATGACGCGGGTCCATCGTGGTCTCCGCGAGCTGGTTCGCATCCATCTCGCCGAGGCCCTTGTAGCGCTGGATGTCGTCCTTGAACCGGCGCCCCGACCGGGTCAGCTTTGTGAGCGTCGTGGCCAGCTCGGCCTCGGAGTACGTGTAGACGTACTCGTTCTTGCGCCCGCCGCCCCCGATCACCTCGACGCGGTGCAGGGGCGGGACTGCCGCGTAGACCCGACCGGCCTCGACCATCGGACGCATGTACCGGAAGAACAGCGTCAGCAGCAGCGTGCGGATGTGGGCGCCGTCGACGTCGGCGTCCGTCATCAGGATGATCTTCCCGTAGCGGGCCGCCTCGAGGTCGAAGGTCCGCCCGGAACCCGCGCCGAGCACCTGGATGATCGCGGCGCACTCCAGGTTCTTCAGCATGTCCGTGACGGACGCCTTCTGGACGTTGAGGATCTTGCCGCGGATCGGCAGCAGCGCCTGGAAGTCCGAGCTGCGCGCGAGCTTGGCGGTGCCGAGCGCGCTGTCGCCCTCGACGATGAAGAGCTCGCTGCGCACGACGTCGTCGCTGCGGCAGTCCGCGAGCTTCGCCGGCAGCGAGGACGTCTCGAGGGCGTTCTTGCGCCGCGAGATCTCCTTCTGCTTGCGGGCCGACAGGCGCGCGCGCATCTCGCCGACGACCTTGTCGAGGAGCAGCGACGACTGGGCCTTGTGGTCGCGCTTCGGGGACACGAAGATCGCGCCCAGCTCGGTGTCGACGACCTTCGCGACGATCCCCCGCACGGGGGCGGTGCCGAGGACCTCCTTCGTCTGGCCCTCGAACTGCGGCTCGGCGAGCCGGACGGTCAGGACGGCCGTCAGGCCCGCCATCACGTCCTCCTTCTCGATGCGCTCGGTCGTGTCGCGCGCCGTGATCTTCAGGCGACGGGCGTTCGCCTCGACGGCCTTGCGCAGGGTCCGCAGGAGCGCCGCCTCGAAACCGGCGAGGTGCGACCCGCCCTTGGGCGTCGAGATGATGTTGACGAACGTGCGCACCTCGGTGTCGTAGCCCGTCCCCCACCGCAGCGCGATGTCCACCTCGCACTCGCGGGTGACTTCCTGCGGCGTCATGTGCCCGCGACCGTCCAGCACGGGCACCGTCTCGGTGAACGTGCCCGACCCCGTGAGGTGCCAGGTGTCCGTCACGGCCGGGTCGGGGGCGAGGTGGTCGACGAAGTCGACGGTCCCGCCGGCGTGCAGGAACGTCTCCTCGTGCGGGCCGTCCGCCCCGGGGGTGCCCGGGATCCCGCGCTCGTCGCGCACGGTGATGGCCAGGCCCGGCACCAGGAAGCTCGTCTGGCGTGCGCGGGTGACCAGCTCGTCGTAGGAGAACAGCGTGTTCGCAGGGAACACCTGGGGGTCGGCCCAGTACCGCACGCGGGTTCCGGTGCGGCCCTTCGCGGTACGGCCCACGATGCTGAGCTCGGAGTTGTCGACGAACGGCACGAACGGCGCGTCGGGGCTCGGCTCACCGGTGTCGTGGAAGATGCCCGGCTCACCGCGGTGGAACGTCATGAGGTGCGTCTTGCCGCCGCGGTCGACCTCGACGTCGAGCCGCGCCGACAGCGCGTTGACGACCGACGCGCCGACGCCGTGCAGGCCGCCCGACGCCGCGTACGAGCCGCCGCCGAACTTGCCACCGGCGTGCAGCTTGGTGAACACGACCTCGACGCCCGTCAGGCCGGTCTTGGGCTCCAGGTCGACCGGGATCCCTCGGCCGTTGTCGCGGACCTCGACCGAGGCGTCCGCCCGCAGCACGATGTCGATCCGGTCGCCGAAGCCGCCGAGGGCCTCGTCGACCGCGTTGTCGATGATCTCCCACAGGCAGTGCATGAGCCCGCGCGAGTCGGTGGACCCGATGTACATCCCGGGGCGCTTGCGCACGGCCTCGAGGCCCTCCAGCACCGAGAGGTGCCTGGCGGTGTAGCTGGACTCTGCCGATGCCGTCGTCACGATGCCCGAGCGTAATCGACGGCACCGACGGGGCCGCGGCGACGTGCCGCACCGCGCCCGGCTCGGACGGGTTTGTGTTTGTTCCCGCGCTCGGTGCCTGTACGCGGAAAGCGAACCTGGCCGTTTCGATGCGATGGAATCGGCCACCCGCTGGTTGTATAGCAATGTGACTGGGACATCGACCGAACCGCTGACCGTAGCCGACCGCTGCGACCGTTGTGGCGCGCAGGCCTACGTCCGGGTGCAGCTGACCGTGGGCGAACTGCTGTTCTGCGCCCACCACGCTCGTGAGCACGCGCCGAAGTTCGCCGAGCTGGCGACGTTCGTGCAGGACGAGACCGACCGACTCCTCGCCGAGCACGGAGCGGGCGCCGGCGCAGCGCGCTGACCACCGGCTCCTGACACCACACCGGAGACCTCCGGCTGACACCGATCCCGTAGACAGCAAGAAGGCCCGACGCGAGTTCGCGTCGGGCCTTCTTCGTCGTCCTGGCGGTCGACGTCGCCTGATCAGTCCAGGTAGTCCCGCAAGACCTGCGACCGCGACGGGTGACGCAGCTTGGACATCGTCTTGGACTCGATCTGCCGGATCCGCTCGCGCGTGACCCCGTAGACCTTGCCGATCTCGTCGAGCGTCTTGGGCTGACCGTCCGTCAGGCCGAACCGCATCGAGACGACTCCCGCCTCGCGCTCGGACAGCGTGTCCAGAACCTGGTGCAGCTGCTCCTGGAGGAGGGTGAAGCTCACGGCGTCCGCGGGGACGACAGCCTCGGAGTCCTCGATGAGGTCACCGAACTCGCTGTCACCGTCCTCGCCGAGCGGGGTGTGCAGCGAGATGGGCTCCCGGCCGTACTTCTGGACCTCGACGACCTTCTCCGGGGTCATGTCGAGCTCCTTGGCCAGCTCCTCCGGCGTGGGCTCACGGCCCAGGTCCTGGAGCATCTGGCGCTGCACGCGGGCGAGCTTGTTGATGACCTCGACCATGTGCACCGGGATACGGATGGTGCGCGCCTGGTCGGCCATGGCCCGGGTGATCGCCTGCCGGATCCACCAGGTGGCGTACGTGGAGAACTTGTAGCCCTTGGTGTAGTCGAACTTCTCGACCGCACGGATGAGCCCGAGGTTGCCCTCCTGGATCAGGTCGAGGAAGAGCATCCCGCGACCCGTGTACCGCTTGGCGAGCGACACCACGAGCCGAAGGTTCGCCTCGAGGAGGTGGTTCTTGGCGCGTCGTCCGTCGCCGGCGATCCACTCGAACTCACGGCGCGTCTTCGGCTCGAGCGTGATCCCGGAGTTGAGGCGCTCCTCGGCGAACAGTCCGGCCTCGATCCGCTCGGCGAGGTCGACCTCCTGCTCGGCGTTGAGGAGTGCGACCTTGCCGATCTGCTTCAGGTAGTCCTTGACCGGGTCGGCGGTGGCACCGGCGGTCACGACCTGCTGAGCGGGGGCGTCGTCGTCGTCGGCGTCGGAGTAGACGAAGCCGGTGTCCTCGGTCTCTTCCTCGGCCTTGGCGGGTGCCGGCTTCTCGTCGTCTGACTCGGTCGCAGCGGCGTCGTCCGCGACGACGACGTCCTCGATCGGGACGACCTCGACCGCCTCGATGTCGATGTCGATGTCGACGTCCACGTCGTCGGGCTCCACGACGCCGTCGGCCTCGTCGACCTCGGACGCCTTGCGTGCCGACTTCGCGGCGGCGGTCTTGCTGATCGGCTTGGCTGCTGCGGTCTTGGCGGGAGCCTTGGCGGTCGCCGTCGCGGTCGCGGCCTTGGCGCGCGAGGGTCGGCGGGGCGCGGGGGCGTCGCCGCCGGCAGCGTCGGGGACCACGGCCTTCGCGACGGTGCGCGGCTTGGCGCTCGTGGCGGCCACCGCCCGCAGCTCGGCGACCGGGTGGTCGACCGAGATGCCCACGGTCGACAGGCCGCGCACGACGGCCTTCAACCGCTTGGCGTCCTTGACCTGGGCCTGGTCGCATGCCTCGCGCAGCGACGCCGCGTCGACGCGTCCGTGTGTCCGACCGCGGATCACGAGCTCCTGGAGTGCGGGGTGCTCGAACTCACGCGGCAGTGCAGGGTGTGGAGAAAGGGACGACACAAACAACCTTTCGGCAGCGAGAGGCCCGGATCAGATCAGCGGGGCCTCCATATTGTACCGGCAGCGCCTCGCGCACACGCGCCCATGCACCGCCCGAGCAGCGCAGAAACGCTGCAGGTGCGGGCGGGGCGCGACGTGCTCGCGCCGTCGTTCCGGTTGAGCGCGCCAGCTCTCGTGCGCGCTCCGGTGTTCAACGAACGGTCGAGTAGGAAGATTCCCGCGACCGCCCGCCAGATCAGGTCGCGACGGGCTTGACGGCCAGCACGGGGCAGGGCGAGTCGAGCAGGATGCGCTGCGCGTTGGCTCCCAGGATGAGCTTGCCGATCGGGCTGCGACGCCGCAGACCGATGACGATCAGCGCCGCTCCGACCTCCTCCGCGGTGCCGATCAGGTCCTCGGCGACGTCGCGGCCCCGTGTGAGCACGCGGAGCTCGTGCGCGACCCCGCGCGCGTCCAGCTCGGCCCGCACGCCGTCGAGCGCGACGTCGAGCTCGCGACGCTGCTCCTCGGTCTCGTCGCCGCGACCGCTCACCACGACGACAAGTCGCTCGCTCCGGCGTTGGGCCTCCTCGGCCGCCGTCTCGAGCGCAGCACGCCCCTCTGGTGTCGCCAGGTAGCCGACCACGATGGCCATCGGTGTTCCTTTCCCGCTCGACCGGCGTCGTCGCCGTGCTCCGTGACGCTACCGGAGCGCGGCGGCGCCGACGACCGGGACACGGGCGTCGTCACGACGGCCTGCTGATCCAGCCGGGCGGGACAGCGGCCGCGAGCGTCGCGTCCAGCAGCTGCGCGAGCGTGTAGTCCGGGTCCTCCTGGAGCGCGCGCTCGAGCAGCAGCCTCGCCCGGGCGCCGTCGCCCTGCCACCACGCCAGGAGCGCGAGCAACGTCAGGGCCGGAGGCTGTGCGCCCCGACGGCCGTGCGCGACGACGGACTCGAGGACGCGAACGTGCGCGGCCGTCTCGACCGCAGGCGGCTCGACGGCGCAGCGCGGGTCGATGATCG
>DASVMA010000051.1:0-4011 GCA_036384595.1 Cellulomonas sp.
CGGCGCGCCGCTCGTCGCCCGCGAGCACCTCGGGTGCGCGCGCCTGCAGGTCGCGGAGCTTCTCGAACTCCTCGGAGTGGGCATCGAGCGAGGCCGCGACGGCAGCGCACGTATCGACGATCGCGAGCATCATCCGACGCGCCTCAGGCTCGGTCTCGGGCGTGCTGTCGTCGAGCTCCTGGCGCAGCCGGAACGCCCCGGACACCTGCGTCTTGGCCTCCGCGAGCGCCGCGCTGAACTGCGTCGTGGCCTCGAGGCCGAACTGGGCCTGCGCGAACCCGAGCTCCTGCTCGGACGATGTGATCGCGTCGTCGATCGCGACGAGCGCTGAGCTCGCCCGCGAGCTCAGCTCCGCCGTCGGCAGCGCGTCCAGGCCGTCCGGACGACCACGCCGAGCGGCACCGGGTGCTGCCACGACGCCCGCGCCACCGGCGCGGCGACGGGTCATGGCCCAGATGACCAGCCCGCCGAAGACGACGACGAGGAAGACGACGAGCACCACGAGCAGCCCGGAGGTCGACGACCCGCTGGACGCCGTCGTGCCGCCGGTGCCCGCCCCGCTCGCCGCCGCGCGCAGGCCGTCCGCCGCCGCGATGACGGCACCCGACCAGTCGCTCGCGCTGAGGCGCGGCTCGATGAGGTCGGTCCGCAGGTGCCGGATCTGGGCGTCGGTGAGCTGGGACTTGTCAGCCACCGAGAGCCCGTAGCTGCGCTCGGTGACGGCCACGGCCAGCAGCACGTCCTCGGTGCCGAGACCGGACGCGATCGCGGTGTCGTCCGCCCAGGCCGAGCCCGACGCCCCCGAGAAGTTGTCGACGAGCACGACGTACAGGTCGTAGACCGTGTCCTTCGTCAGCGCGTCGAGGTGGGTCGTGACGTCCGCGGTGGCCGAGCCCAGTGCGCCCACCTGGTCGGTGATCCGCTCGTTGACGTGGAACGGGGCGACCGCCGGGACCTGCGCGACGGCGGGGACGGCGAGTGCGCCGACCACGCCCAGGACGCTCAGCACGGCGGTGGCTCCGAGCAGTCGGGCCGCCCGGTATGAGCGGGTGCGGCACAGGGCGAGGCGTCGTCGGGTCACCCTCCGATCCTTGACCCCTGCGGCCGTCGGTGCAACGGGCCCGGTGCCCGCCAGGCGCGAAGATCGTGCCTGCGACCTGCAGGTTTCGGGCTCCCCGGTGGTGCGGAGTACCGTCTCCGCGTGACCTTCGAGACTTCCTCCGTGTCCAGCACCCCGGGCCCGCGCGTCGTGACTGTCGTCCAGCAGGACGCCAACGTCCCGCTGGACATGTTCGAGGAGTGGCTCGACGGGGTCGAGCTCCGCACCATCCACTCCTACGCGGGCGAGCCGGTGCCGGTCGACCCGACCGAGGTCGGCGACGGCCTGATCGTGCTCGGCGGCGAGATGAGCGCCGTGGACGACGTCGTCGCGCCCTGGCTGCCCGCGACGCGCGAGCTGCTGGCCGCGGCCTCCGCGTCCGGTGTGCCGACCCTCGCGATCTGTCTCGGGGCGCAGATGTTAGCGCTCGCTCGTGGTGGGCGGCTGCAGGTCGCGGCGCCCCCCGGGATCGAGGCCGGTGTCATCGACGTGCAGTGGCGTCCCGAGGCCGTCGGAGACGCGCTGCTCGGGGGGCTCCTCGACCTGACGGTCGCCGAGGAGCGGCGCAGCACCCCGATGCCGAGCATGCACTCCGACGCGGTCGTCGACCTGCCGCGCGGTGCCACCTGGCTCGCGTCGTCCGCGATGTACCCGTACCAGGCGTTCCGGGTCGGATCGGCGTGGGGCGTGCAGTTCCACCCCGAGGCCGGCACCGAGCTGCTCTCGGCGTGGGCGGATGAGTCCGACGACGTCGACACGGCCGAGGTCCGCGAGGCGTACGCGAGGCGTGCCGACCAGCTGACGGACGCAGGGTGCCGGATCGCGCAGGCGTTCGTGGCCCTGGTCAATGAGAGCGCAGTCACGGACGCGGCGCTCGTCTGAGCCGAGCCGCCGTCCCCGTCGAGCCGTCACTGCGGTTCGGCGAGGTCGGTCAGCCGCCCTGCCGCGTCAGTCGGTGACGAGGTCCTCGGCGTCGACGATCGTGTACGCGTAGCCCTGCTCCGCGAGGAACCGCTGGCGGTGCGCCGCGAAGTCCTGGTCGACCGTGTCCCGGGCGACCACCGCGTAGAAGTGCGCCGTCCGGCCGTCGCCCTTGGGTCGCAGGAGCCGCCCGAGCCGCTGCGCCTCTTCCTGGCGCGACCCGAACGACCCCGACACCTGGATCGCGACCGAGGCCTCGGGCAGGTCGATCGAGAAGTTCGCGACCTTGCTCACGACGAGCTTGGTGATCGCACCGGTCCGGAACGCGTCGTACAGGCGCTGGCGCTCGGGGACCGTCGTCGACCCCGTGATGAGGTCCGCACCGAGGTGCTCGGCGAGCTCCTCGAGCTGGTCGATGTACTGCCCGATGACGAGGGTCGGCTCGCCCTCGTGCTTGGCGACGAGCCGCTCGACGACGTGGTTCTTGCCCGGTGCCGTCGCCGCGAGCCGGTAGCGGTCCTCGGGCTCGGCGGTCGCGTAGATCATGCGGTCCCGCTCGGGCATCGTGAGTCGGACCTCGACGCAGTCGGCCGGCGCGATGTACCCCTGGGCCTCGATGTCCTTCCACGGGGCGTCGAACCGCTTGGGCCCGATGAGGCTGAACACCTCGTCCTCACGCCCGTCCTCACGCACGAGCGTCGCGGTCAGCCCGAGCCGGCGCCGGGCCTGCAGGTCGGCGGTCATGCGGAAGATCGGCGCGGGCAGGAGGTGGACCTCGTCGTAGATGACGAGGCCCCAGTCGCGGGCGTCGAGCAGCTCGAGGTGCGTGTAGACGCCCTTCCGCTTGGTGGTCATCACCTGGTACGTCGCGATCGTGACCGGGCGGACCTCCTTGCGGGCGCCCGAGTACTCACCGATCTCGTCGTCGGTCAGGGACGTGCGCTTGAGCAGCTCGTCGCGCCACTGCCGCGCGCTGACGGTGTTGGTCACAAGGATGAGCGTCGTGGTCTGCGAGCGAGCCATCGCGCCCGCGCCGACGAGCGTCTTCCCGGCGCCGCAGGGGAGCACGATGACGCCCGAGCCGCCGTGCCAGAAGCCCTCGATCGCCTGGTTCTGGTACGGGCGCAGGTCCCAGGGACGCGGCTCGCCGTCCTTGCCCGGGTTCGAGGCGCCCGCGGTGTCGAGCGAGATCGCGTGGGCCTCGCCGTCGACGTAGCCCGCGAGGTCCTCGGCGGGCCAGCCGAGCTTGAGGAGCACCTGCTTGAGGTGCCCGCGCTCGCTCGGGTGCACGATCACGTCGGTGTCGTCGAGACGCGCTCCGAGCAGGCCCGCGCTCCGCTTGGAACGCATGACCTCCATGAGCACGGCCTTGTCGAGCGCGTGCAGCACCAGCCCGTGCACCGGGTCCTGGACGAGCTGCAGCCGTCCGTACCGCGACATGGTCTCCGCGATGTCGATGAGCAGCGCGTGCGGTACCGGGTAGCGCGAGTACTCGAGCAGCACGCTGACGACGAGCTCGGCGTCGTGGCCCGCGGCGCGCGCGTTCCACAGGCCGAGCGGTGTCAGCCGGTAGGTGTGGACGTGCTCAGGTGCCCGTTCGAGCTCGGCGAACGGTGCGATCGCGCGTCGGCAGGCCTCCGCCTGGTCGTGGTCGACCTCGAGCAGGAGCGTCTTGTCGCTCTGCACGATCAGCGGGCCGTCAGTCATTCGTCTCCTCGGTCGGGGTCCAGCGGGTCCTGCTCGACCCGGGCGACGGACGCGATGCGGTGCACCGCGACGGTCAGCTCGGAGTCGCGCGCGGGGTCGAGCGCTCGCAGTCGCCCGGCCTCGAGCCGGAGCGGACGTACGCGCCGTCGCTGCGGGACACCATGGGCGTCCACGAGCTCGAGCCACACGTCCGTGCGGTCCTCGACGGCCTCGCGTAGCAGTCCCAACGCCGCGACGGGGTCGGCTGTTCCGCCGGTGGTCGGCGGCGTCGCGCGTCGTGCGGC
>DASVMA010000052.1:0-3449 GCA_036384595.1 Cellulomonas sp.
CAAGCGTCTGCGCGCGCGCACGACCTGACGCGCTGCACGCCGCGCGCTGTTCCCGACCGCCGCGCGCTCGCCGGGGGGAACGCGTGCCGTTCAGGTACGCGGCAGCGCTACTCCCACTCGATCGTGCCCGGTGGCTTGCTCGTGACGTCGAGCACGACGCGGTTGACCTCAGGGACCTCGTTGGTGATGCGCGTCGAGATAATCGCGAGCACGTCGTAGGGCAGTCGCGTCCAGTCGGCGGTCATCGCGTCCTCCGACGAGACCGGCCGCAGCACGATCGGGTGGCCGTACGTCCGCCCGTCGCCCTGCACCCCGACCGAGCGCACGTCGGCGAGCAGCACGACGGGGCACTGCCAGATCTCGCGGTCGAGGCCGGCCCTCGTCAGCTCCTCGCGTGCGATCGCGTCGGCTGCGCGCAGCAGGTCGAGCCGCTCGGCCGTCACCTCGCCGACGATCCGGATGCCGAGCCCGGGTCCGGGGAACGGCTGGCGCCACACGATCGCCTCGGGCACCCCGAGCTCGAGCCCGACCGCCCTGACCTCGTCCTTGAACAGCGCGCGCAGCGGCTCGACGAGCGAGAACTGCAGGTCGTCGGGCAGGCCGCCCACGTTGTGGTGGCTCTTGATGTTCGCGGCACCCTCGCCGCCGCCCGACTCGACGACGTCCGGGTACAACGTGCCCTGGACCAGGAACTTGACCTCGGTGCCGTGCTCGCCCGCGTCCGCGACGACCTCGCGAGCCGCCTGCTCGAAGACACGGATGAACTCGCGGCCGATGATCTTCCGCTTCGTCTCGGGGTCGCTCACGCCTGCGAGCGCGCTCAGGAACCGCTCGCGCGCGTCGACGACCTTGAGCTGCACACCCGTCGCCGCCACGAAGTCGTTCTCGACCTGCTCGGCCTCGCCCGTCCGCAGCAGTCCGTGGTCGACGAACACGCAGGTCAGCTGGGCCCCGACGGCCTTCTGCACGAGCGCCGCAGCGACCGAGGAGTCGACGCCGCCCGAGAGCCCGCAGATGACGCGCGCGTCGCCGACCTGCGCGCGGATCGCGGCGACCTGCTCGGCGATGACGCTGCCCGGGTTCCAGTCGGGCGCGAGGCCCGCGCCCCGGTAGAGGAAGTTCTCGAGCGCCTGCTGCCCGAGCGGCGAGTGCTTCACCTCGGGGTGCCACTGCATGCCGTACAAGCGCCGGGTGCGGTCCTCGAAGGCGGCGACGGGCGAACCGGTCGACGTCGCGAGCACCTCGAAGCCCTCCGGTGCGGCGTGCACGGCGTCACCGTGGCTCATCCAGACGGTCTGCGCGTCGGGGCTGCCGGCCAGGACCGTGCCGGCGTCGCGCACCGAGACCGCCGTCCCGCCGTACTCGCGCGCACCGGTCTGCGCGACCGTCCCGCCGAGGGCGGCCGCCATGGCCTGGAACCCGTAGCAGATGCCGAGCACCGGCACGCCGGCCTCGAACAGCGCGGGGTCCACGGACGGCGCGCCGTCGGCGTACACGCTCGACGGGCCACCCGACAGGATGATCGCCACCGGGTCCTTCGCCAGCATCTGCGCGACCGTCGCGGTGTGCGGGACGATCTCGGAGTAGACGTGCGCCTCGCGCACCCGACGCGCGATGAGTTGCGCGTACTGCGCCCCGAAGTCCACGACCAGGACCGGCCGGTGGAGCGGGGTGGCGGAGGACGGCTGCGGCGGGTTCTGCGCGGCGGAGGTCACGCGTCCCAGGATAGGCGTCGGGCACCACCCACCCGCGCCCACGTCCACGTCCGCCGGACCGGCCGCACGCCCCAGGGCTAGCGGGCCGCAGGCTCCGCGGCGTCGAGGCGAGCGAGCGCCTCGACGTGCACGCGACGCTCCAGGATGAACGACATGACCGGCACGACGCCGGCGAGAACCATCGCGGCGAGCCGACCGAAGCTCCAGCGCATCTTCGACCAGAGGTCCATGACGGTCACGAGGTACACGACGTAGATCCAGCCGTGCGCGAACGGGACCCAGCTGATCTTGCTCACCACGTCGGGTCCGACGTGCACCGCGTACTTGAGCAGCATCTCGAGGCACAGGATCAGCAGCATCGTGCCGGTGACCCAGGCCATGACGCGGTACCGCTGCAGTGCCTGACGGCCCTTGACCGGGTCCAGCGCAGCCATCTGACGCTCCTGTTCTGCCCGGTCGGCGCGGTGGTCGCCACCGCGACGACCACCGCCGACAGGGCGCGGGTCCATCATCCCCGACCGCGAGGGTGCCGGCGGCCGAACGGGGGCGCGACCGCGTGGGGCCTGCGGAAATGCGCTGCGGGGTTGTGGGTGCCCGCACCTACTGTGGCGGTTGTGCGTCAGCTCCCCCTCCCCCATCCCGGCCCAGCGCCGCTGACGTCCCCTGCCGCCCTCCTGTGGTGGCAGGCGCGCCGCCAGCAGTGGCTGCTGCTCGCCTCGATCGTGTGCGGCATCGCGGGCAACATGGCGGCCGCCACGATGCCGTACGTGCTCGGGCGCATCGTCGACGGAGGCCTGGCGCACGGTCTGAGCCGCACGCTGTGGCTGGGCTGCGCCACGTTCGGTGCCGTCGGGCTCGTCCAGGTGGGTGCCAACGTCTGGGGGCACCGTCTGGACGTCGAGAACTGGCTCCGCGCGGCCTACGCGACGTCCCAGCTCATCGGTCACCACGTGACCCGCACGGGAGATGCCGTCACCGCCGAGCTCCCGACCGGCGAGGTCGTCGCGACGGTCGCGACCGATGCGCTGCGGATCGGGGAGGTGTACGCGGTCGCCGCCCGGTTCATCGGCGGGATCGTCGCCTACGTCGCCGTCGCGGTCGTCCTCATGCGCACCTCCGTGACGCTCGGGCTGCTCGTGCTGCTCGGCCTCCCGGTGGTCGTGTCGCTGTTCGCGCTCCTGGTCAAGCCCCTGCAGCGCCGCCAGGCCACGCAGCGCGAGGCGTCGGGTCGTCTGACGACGCTCGGCGCCGACACGGTCTCAGGGCTGCGGATCCTGCGCGGCATCGGTGGCGAGGAGGTCTTCGCGGGGCGCTACCGGGCGCAGTCGGAGCTCGTGCGTCGCGCGGGCGTCGGGGTCGCGCAGACGCAGTCGCTGCTCGACGCCCTGCAGACGCTCCTGCCCGGCCTGTTCCTCGCGGCGGTCGTCTGGGTCGGTGCTCATCTCGCGCTAGCGGGCCAGATCAGCCCCGGGCAGCTCGTGGCGTTCTACGGGTTTGCGGCGTTCCTCACGCAGCCCCTGTGGACGGCGACCGACGCCATGCGCGTCATGACGCGCGCCGTCGTCGGCTGCCGCAAGATCATCAGGGTCCTCGAGATCCCCGAGGCCGGTGCCGACTCGGCCGACCGTCGCGCCGCGGACGCGGCTGCCAGCCCCGCCGGGACCGAGCCGCTCGTCGACGAGCTGAGCGGGCTCGTCGTGCAGCCCGGCGCGCTGCTCGCGCTCGTCAGCGCCG
>DASVMA010000053.1:0-8042 GCA_036384595.1 Cellulomonas sp.
CCCGGCGTCGCGCGCATAGGCCGCCGCCACGTCTTCCCCGTACCTGCCGACCGCGTCCTTCGCCCGCATGGCGACCACCTCCGCCGCCGAGCATCGCGGGCCGGAGCCGCGGCCGTCGCACGAGCAGTCCCGATGGTGGAAGCCGCGAGCTGCCGCCAGGCTGTGGAGGGGTCAGCGGACCAACCCGCCACCAGTCAGCGCGCGCAGCCGCGACCAGTCAGCGGACGAACCCGCCACCGGCCCCGAGGTCGAGCTCAGCCTTCGCGAGCTCCTCGACGTTGACGTCCTTGAACGTCACGACGCGCACCGACTTCACGAACCGCGCCGAGCGGTACACGTCCCAGACCCATGCGTCCGCGAGGGTCACCTCGAAGTAGACCTCGCCAGCCGCGGACCGCACCTGCAGGTCGACGTGGTTCGCGAGGTAGAAGCGGCGCTCGGTCTCGACGACATACGAGAAGAGCCCTACGGCATCGCGGTACTCGCGATACAGCGCGAGCTCCATGTCGGTCTCGTAGTTCTCCAGGTCCTCCGCGCTCACCCGGTCATCATCCCCCATCGCTGCGCAGGTCGTGTCACCCGCGGCCCCGACCGCCCGGCGCGGTGCGAGGTTCACCCGGCCGCGCTCACTCCTCGAGCGGCAGGTTCCAGCTGCACCGGTGCAGCGGGCTGGGGCCGTGCGTCCGCAGCGCCGCGATGTGGTCGGGCGAGCCGTACCCCTTGTTCGCGTCCCAGGCGTAGACCGGGAAGTCCGCTGACAGTCGCTCCATCAGGGCGTCGCGCTCGCACTTCGCCAGCACGCTCGCGGCCGCGACCGACGCGCACGTGAGGTCGGCCTTGACGAGCATGCGGACTTTCCTGACACCCGCGCCCACGCCCGCTGGATCGAGATCAGCGTCGCGCACCCCTCCGGGGCCGACATCGTCGAACAACGACCCCTGCGCGGGCGGCGTGAGCCAGTCGTGCGACCCGTCGAGGAGCACCGTGTCGACGGGTCCGACGGCGAGCGAGACGGCGTCCAGCGCACGGTTCCCCGCGAGCCGCAGCGCCGCGATGATCCCGACCGCGTCGATCTCCGCGGCAGTGGCGTGGCCGACAGCACGGGCCAGCCCCCACTTGCTCAGGGCCGGCAGGAGGGCCGTCCGGGCGGCGGGTGTCAGCAGCTTGGAGTCCATGACGCCGACGGGGCAGGCCCGGGTCCGTGCGTCGACCACCACGACGCCCACGCTGACCGGTCCGGCGAGCGACCCGCGTCCGACCTCGTCCATGCCCGCCACGAGCAGAGCGCCCTCGCGCAGCAGCGCCCGTTCGTGGCGCAGGTGCGGCGCGCGACGCGACGGACCTGACGTCGGGGCCCCCACGCTTCGCAGCGGCGGCGCCGAGATCTCCTCGGGCGTCGACGACACGAGACCGCGCGCTGTCATGACGGGTTCGGGACCGCCGCGAACGTCGTCGCGGGGTTGGTCAGCGCGCCGAGGCGGTCGAACGGCCAGACCGTCACGAACGCGACGCCGACGACGTTGCCCATCGGGACGAACGGGCCACCGGGCTTGCCCATGTTCCAGCGGGAGTCCGCCGAGTGCTGGCGGTTGTCCCCCATGACCCACAGCTCGCCCGCGGGCACTGTCACGTCGAACGGGATCTCGCTCGGGATCGCGCCCGGCGCCAGGTACGGCTCGTCGAGGGCGACGCCGTTGACGGTGACCGGCGCCCCCGCACCCGTCGATGCCACGTGGTCGCCCGGAAGGCCGATGACCCGCTTGATGAGGTGCTCACCCGCGTCCTGCGGCAGCAGCCCCACGAACGTGAGGGCATCGCCGACGGCGGTCTGCAGCGCGCTCTCCTTCGGCTTCGTGACGTCGGTCAGCCAGCCGCCCGGGTCCTTGAACACGACGATGTCGCCGCGGTGCAGGTCGAACGGGCCCGGCGTCAGCTTGCTGACCAGCACCCGGTCACCCTCGATCAGGGTGTCGTGCATCGACGGGCTCGGGATGAAGAAGGCCTGCACGAGGAACGTCTTGACGAGCAACGACAGGACGAGCGCGCTCACGACGATGATCGCCGACTCGCGCAGCCAGGCGACGCCCACGCTGCGTCCGGATCGCCGGTGCTGCGCTCTGGGCGTCTCGAGCTCGACGTCGTCGCGCTCGGGCGCGTTCTGGTCTGTCACGCGCTCACTCTCCCACGCCCAGATGATGATCGACTGACAGGGACCACGCACCGCACCGTCGTGCGGCCGGCTTGCATGTCGGGACCCGCGTCACGACGACGAGCGGCCACCGGAGACCCGGTGACCGCCCGTCGGGACGTGCTGCGATACGTCGAACCGGCCCTACTTGGCCGGGACGGCGTCCCGCTTCTCCTTGATCTTGGCCTTCTTGCCGCGCAGCGCGCGGAGGTAGTACAGCTTCGCGCGGCGCACGTCACCGCGCGTGACGACCTCGATCGACTCGAGGCTCGGGGAGTGCACCGGGAACGTGCGCTCGACACCGACGCCGAAGCTGACCTTGCGGACCGTGAACGTCTCGCCGATCCCGCCGCCGCGGCGGGAGATGACGACGCCCTGGAACACCTGGATGCGCGCGCGGGTGCCTTCGACGACCTTGACGTTCACCTTGAGGGTGTCGCCGGGACGGAAGGGCGGGATGTCGGTTCGCAGCGACGCGGCATCGACCTGGTCAAGGGTATGCATGGTGGTTCGCTTTCTCGCACTGCCACAGGTCAGACACGTCGTCGAGGGCGCTCCGCTGGGCGGAGGTCCCGAGGGCTCTGGTCCGGTGCGTCCGGGGCCACGCGCGAAGCGTGTCCTGGAGTGGTCGTGGTCGTCTCCCCTGTGGCAGAGACGCGACCGGCGCGCACCAACGAGCCAGTCTGCCACACAGGGGCGAGCGGCGACGAATGCCGGTCAGGGCCCGGGGCGCACGAGCACGCCGTCCACGACCGTCCAGCCGTGCTCGGCGAGGACCTCGAGGTCGTGCGCGCCGAGCCCGGCGACGTCGAGCGCCGACACCAGGTCGGGCCGCCGGCTCGCGGTCCGCACGAGCGCCTGGTCGCGTCTCCACCGGGCGATCCGACCGTGGTGCCCGGACAGCAGCACCTCGGGGACCTCCAGCTCGGCCCACACGGGCGGCTTGGTGTACACGGGGTACTCGAGCAGCCCGGCTGCGCCGTGCGACTCCTCCACAAGCGACTCCGGGTTCCCCACGAACCCCGGCAGCAGGCGGACGACAGCCTCGACAAGCACGAGCGCCGCGACCTCGCCGCCGTTGAGGACGTAGTCGCCGATCGAGTACTCGCTGACCGTGACGTCGGGACGCGCCGAGTAGTGGGCCGCGACGCGCGCATCGATGCCCTCGTAGCGCCCGCACGCGATCACGAGGTGCGGCTCCAGCGCGAGGGCCTCGGCGGTGCGCTGGGTGAGCGGGGTGCCCGACGGCGTCGGGACGAGCAGGTGGCCACCGCCCGCGAGCACGTCGTCCAGGGCGGACCCCCACACGTCGGGCCGCATGACCATGCCGGCGCCGCCGCCGAACGGCGTGTCGTCGACCGTGCGGTGGCGGTCGGTCGCCCAGTCCCGCAGGTCATGGACGCGTACGTCGACCAGACCGGACGCCCTCGCCTTGCCGACCAGCGACAGCTCGAGGGGCGAGAGGTAGTCCGGGAAGATCGAGACGACGTCGATGCGCACGTCAGTCCTCGTCGACGGCTTCGCCGCGCGTCTCGTCGCTCACGACGAGGTTCGCGGCGTCCGACGCGAGCAGGCCGCCCGGCGGGTCGATCACGACGCGTCCGCCGGGGACGTCGACCACGGGCACGATCGCGCGGACGAAGGGCACGAGCGTGCGGGCCCCGGACGGCTCGCGCAGCACGAGCGAGTCGTGGGCCGGCAGGTGCTCGAGGCCGATGATCTCCCCGAGGAGCGTCCCGTCCACGTGCTCCGCCCGCAGACCGGCGAGCTCGTGCGGGTACCACGCGTCGTCCTCGTCGGTCTCGTCCTGCTCGGCGACGATCTCGACGCCGCGCAGCGCCTCGGCCGCGGACCGGTCGGCGACCTGCTCGAACGTGACGAACCAGCGGCCGTGCTGCTCGCGCGTCGCGGCGACGGTCAGCGGGCCGGCCGTGGCCGGGACCGTCGCCAGGACGGCGCCGACGGCGAACCGCTCGGCCGGGGAGTCGGTGCGCAGGTCGAGCGCGACCTCGCCGCGCAGGCCGTGCGCGCGTCCGATGCGTGCGACGGTCATCTGCATGGGGGTACCTCTCGCTCGTGGGTCGATCTCGTGGGTCGATCTCGTGGGCCGTCATGGACGAAGGCCCGGCCCCCGCACGGGGACCGGGCCTTTCGCTGTGCTCACGCCTCTGCGGCACCTCGCGGCGCCGCGGAACTGCTCAGCGCCGGTCGACGTCCACGACGTCGATCCGGACCGGACCTTCCGTCGAGAGTGCGCCGACGACGGTCCGCAGGGCTCGCGCCGTGCGACCGCCGCGACCGATGACACGCCCGAGATCCTCGGGATGGACCCGGACCTCGAGCAGGTCGCCACGCCGAAGCGTCTTGGCAGCGACCTGCACGTCGTCCGGGTGGTCGACGATGCCCCGCACCAGGTGCTCGAGCGCGTCGTCGAGCATCAGGCCTGCTCGGCCTCAGCGGGCGCGTCAGAGGCGGCGGGCGCCTCCTTGGCGGCAGCGGCCTTCTTCTCCGACGCCTTGGCCTTGACCTTCTCGGCGTCGGTGGCGGCAGCCTCGACGGCGGCCTGGACCTCGGTGGCGTCGATCTTCACCTTGGTGCGCAGCGTGCCCTCCTGGCCCGGAAGGTTCTTGAACTTCTGCCAGTCCCCCGTGATCTTGAGGAGCACGAGCACCTGGGGGGTCGGCTGTGCGCCGACACCCAGCCAGTACTGCGCCCGCTCGGAGGCGATCTCGATGAACGAGGGCTCCTCGGTGGGGTGGTACTTGCCGATCTCCTCGATCACGCGGCCATCACGCTTGGTGCGTGAGTCCGCGACGACGACGCGGTAGTACGGCGCCCGGATCTTGCCCAGACGCTTCAGACGAATCTTGGTGGCCACAGTGTGGTCTCTCCTGGTTTCTGCTGTGGTGGTCGCGCGAGCCCTGCTCGTGGGGGGAGTGGGCCGGCATGACCGGAAGGACGCGATGACAGGCGGATAGAGGGGCCGACTGCACCGAGTACAGGCAGACATTCTGCCAGACCACGGACGCCCACCGCACCACGTGCCCCGCAGGGCGGCTCGCGGTGCGGTCGCGCAGCGGTCAGCGACCGAAGAGCTTGTCCAGGCCTGCCGGGAGCTGCAGGGTCGCGGGGTCGATCGACTCGGGCGCCGGGGCCTGCGTGCCGAGCCCGAACGCCGAGCCCTTCGGGGCGCTCGGGGCGATACCCGCCGCACGGTCTCCGGCCAGACGCTCCTCCTCGGCGCGCTTGGCCGGGTTGCCCGACTTCCCCTTGACCTTGCGGGACGGTGGCGCGACGCGTCCGCGCGACTTCTTGCCGCCCATGCCCGGCAGGTTGCCCATGCCCGGCAGCCCCATGCCGCCGCCCCGGGCCATCTGCTTCATCATCTTCTGCGCGCCGTCGAACCGGTCGAGCAGCTGGTTGACGTCGGAGGGCTTGGTGCCCGAGCCGGTGGCGATCCGCGAGCGCCGCGACCCGTTGATGATCTTCGGTGCGCGCCGCTCCGCGGGCGTCATCGACCGGATGATCGCCTCGATGCGGTCGACCTCGCGCTCGTCGAAGTTGTCGAGCGCCTCGCGCATCTGCCCCATGCCGGGCAGCATGCCCAGCATCTTCTTCATCGAGCCCATGTTCTTCATGGCCTGCATCTGCTGCAGGAAGTCCTCGAGCGTGAAGTCCTCGCCCGCCGCGAGCTTGCCGGCCATCGCCTCGGCCTGCTCGGCGTCGAACGACTTCTCGGCCTGCTCGATGAGCGTGAGGATGTCGCCCATGTCGAGGATCCGGGAGGCCATCCGGTCCGGGT
This sequence comes from Cellulomonas sp., assembly GCA_036384595.1. Lineage (GTDB taxonomy): Bacteria > Actinomycetota > Actinomycetes > Actinomycetales > Cellulomonadaceae > Cellulomonas_A. The sequence goes on from DASVMA010000053.1 coordinate 5,991, forward strand.
GGAACACCTCGAAGTCCGTGAGCTTCTCGCCCGTCGAGGCGAACAGGATCGGGCGCCCTGTGACACTCGCGACCGACAGCGCGGCACCGCCGCGGGCGTCGCCGTCGAGCTTCGTCAGCACGACCCCGGTGAACCCGACACCGTCCGCGAACGCCTGCGCGGTCGTGACGGCGTCCTGGCCGATCATCGCGTCGATGACGAACAGGATCTCGTCCGGGCTGATCGCGTCCCGGATGTCCGACGCCTGGGTCATGAGCTCGGCGTCGACACCGAGGCGGCCGGCCGTGTCGACGATGAGCACGTCGTGCTGGCGTGCCCGCGCCGTGGCCAGACCCTCGCGGGCCACCGCGACGGGGTCGGCGCCCGCGACCAGGGCGTCGTCCGAACCCTGGTTGCCGGGGTGTGGTGCGAACACCGGGACCCCGGCGCGCTCCCCCACGTCCTGGAGCTGCGTGACGGCGTTCGGACGCTGCAGGTCGGCCGCGACGAGGAGCGGCGTGTGCCCCTGCTCGCGCAGGTGCAGCGCCAGCTTGCCGGCGAGGGTCGTCTTGCCCGCACCCTGGAGGCCCGCGAGCATGAGCACGCTCGGGGGGGTCTTCGCGAGGTGCAGGGGGCGGTTCGCGCCGCCCAAGATCGCGACGAGCTCCTCGTTGACGATCTTGACGACTTGCTGCGCCGGGTTGAGCGCACCCGAGACCTCGGCCGAGAGCGACCGCTCCCGGACTGCCCCCGTGAACGTGCGCACGACGGGCACGGCGACGTCGGCGTCGAGCAGGGCTCGGCGGATCTCGCGGACGGTCGCGTCGATGTCGGCCTCAGACAGCCTGCCCTTGGTGCGCAGGTTCTTGAAGGTCGACGTCAGGCGGTCGGACAGGGTGGCGAACACCGATCGATCCTCATGCTCTCCTCGGGATCACGGACGACCTAGGGTACCTGCCACCTGCCGCCGCGCCCGTGCCGTCAGGTCGTCGACGAGCCGGGCACGCCACGCGCTCCACGCCGCGGGACCCGCCGCTGTCGCGTCCGACTCCGTGAGCACCCGCAGCACCTCGAGCAGGTCCGCACGATGGTCGACCGCCTCGAGCAGCGCCTCGACCGTCGCCGGGTCGTCCGGGTCGGCGGTCGTCGCGAGATCGGCGAGCGTCAGGTGCTCCCGTACCAGGCGCGCGACGTCGGCGGCGTCCTGCTCGCCGAAGCCCATCCGCTCGACGATCGGGCCCGCGAGCCGACCACCCTCGACGGAGTGGTCACCCGCGCCCGCCCGCTTGCCGATGTCGTGCAGCAGCGCCGTGAGCAGCAGCAGGTCGCTACGTTCGACGTCCCGCTTCGACCGGCTCGCGATCGCCACGGTCTCGACGAGGTGCCGGTCGACCGTGTGCCGGTGGATCGGCGAGCGCTGAGGACGGTTGCGCACCCCGGCCCACTCCGGGATCCAGGTCGTGACCACGCCCGCGAGGTCCAGCGCCTCCCACACCGGCACCTGGGCATGCCCCGACGCGAGCAGCTGGAGCAGCGACGCGCGGGCCGCCTTGGGCCACGGCGTCGGCAGCGGCGGCGTGCGCGTCAGGCTGGCGACCGTCACGGGCGACAGCGTGAGCCCCGTGCGTGCGGCGGTCGCCGCAGCGCGCAGGGACAGCAACGGGTCGTCCGCGGGGTGGGCGTCGACCGCGAGCACGATCTCCCCGTCGTGCTCGACGAGACCCTCCCCGATGGGCCGCAGACGCGGGGCACCACGCCGACCGCGGATCAGCACGGGCGGGCGCACGAGGGGTCGCTGGAGCGCCTGCCGCGCGTTGCGGACCGTCGTGTCGAGCGCGTAGGAGATGATCCGACCGGCCTCCGCGAGACTCGCCAGCAGGTCGTCGCGGTCGTCGAAGCCGGTCATCGCCGCGACCTCGTCCTGGTCCGCGAGGAGCAGGCGGTTCGTGTGCCGGCGCGTGACGACCTGGACCGCGTCGCGCACGTCGAGCAGGTGCGCGTAGGCCTTGTCGACAGCGCCGTGCGGACGGTCGGTGAGCCAGGTCGCGGCAAGAGCCGACAGCACCACGGCGT
>DASVMA010000054.1:0-2414 GCA_036384595.1 Cellulomonas sp.
AACTTCGCGGTCGACGTGCTCGGCCTCGGGCTGCCTCTCGGCATCGCGCTTCTGGCGGCGCTGTTCTGGTGGCTGCACCGGCGCGCGGGCAGCGGGATGCACCTGCAGGCGTTCCTCGTGCGCGCGGCGCTGCTCGTGCTCGTCGTCCTCATCGTGCTCAACAAGGTCGGGTCGCCGCAGTACCTCGCGTGGCTCGGTGCGCCCGTCGCCCTCGCGCTCGCGCTCCGGCTGCCGGGCTGGCGCTCGACCGCGTGGCAGGTCGCAGCCCTCGCGCTCCTCACGCAGATCGTGTTCCCGCTCGACTACGGCGCGCTGCTCAACGGGCGCGTGCCCGTCTCGCTCGTGCTGGTCGCGCGCAACGTCCTCCTCGTGGTCCTGCTCGTGAAGACCGTCCGTGACCTGGTGAGCGACAGCCGCCGGTCCGAGGACAGCTACGAGCCGCCCGGGCTCGTCGAGGCCGCCGCGAGCCACGCCAAGAGGTAGGCACGCGAGTCGCCGTCGTCGATCGACGCGGCGGGCAGCTGCTGCGCGATCGTCCAGGCCTTGTCGGCATCCTGCGGTCCGGCGAGTGCCAGGTACATGAGCAGGTAGTCGCCGAACTGCACGCCGTACCCGCCGGGGGCCGCCTCGGCGACGTTGGCCCGGATGCGGTCCGGGGCGCCCGCGAGGTAGCCCGCGGCGGGGTTCATCGGGATGAGCTGGATGCCGAGGATCGCGCTCGGCGCCCCGCTGAACCACGTCGCGTAGTCACGCTTCCCGCCCCAGGCGAGCGCGAAGATCTTGTGCCCGAACCCCTGGTACACGGGCTCGGTCAGGTCAGGGTTCGTCCAGTACGCGCGCGCGCTGGCCGCCTCGGTCGACGCGAGCCAGGTCGCCTCGACGCCCAGCGCGTCCTGGCCCGAGGCCTTCGCCCAGAGCCCGAGCCCGTTCCAGGCGTTGACGGCCTCGGACGTGGACTCCTGGTTGTTGCCGTCGGCGAACGGTGCCGTGCCCGACGCCCACGAGTGACCCGCGTACACGTCGAACACGCGCAGCTGCGGCAGCTGGTCGCTCGGGCTCGCGGCGGCCACGTCCTGCGCGAGCAGGTTCATCACCGGGGCGAGCTCGGTCGCGAGAGCCTTGTCGTCCGCCGCGAGAAGGCCGGCGGTCGCCAGGAAGTAGCCGTAGTGGAAGTGGTGGTCGTTGAACTCGTCGGAGCCGAACGACGGCGTGAGGCCGATGACCCCGCGTGCGGCCGCGTCGTACACGAAGCACCGGGCCTGACGCTGCGTGCACCCGTCGGGCTGCGCCCACTCGCGCAGCGCGGCGACGACCTTCTCCTTGAGCGGTGCGACGACGTCGTCCGCCCCGAGCGAGTGACCGAGCGTGACGAGGGTCGCGGCGCGGTACAGGGCCTTGCCGCCGAAGTAGGTGTCCGACGGGAAGGCCGGGGTCGAGGCCACGTCGGCCGCGAGCTGCATCCGCACGACGTCGAGACGGTCCTTGGGCACCGCCTTGAGATCCAGCGCTCCGGCCGCGGGGACGACGGGCGCCCAGGACGTGAGGGTCGAGCCGGTGCACAGCTCGAGCGTGCCGTAGACGCTCGGGTAGGACGCGGGACCGCAGTCGGTGCGTTCGGGCTGCGTGCCGGCACGCTGGTGCGGCATGGTGACGTAGGCGGTCGGGCTGCCCTTCGCCGTGCGGTAGCCGATGGTGGTGCGCGCGACGGTGCTGTCGACGCCGTACGTCGACTGGGAGCCGACGACGGGGTCCACGGCGGCCGACGCGAGCGCCGCACTGACGGACGCGTCCGCGCCGTCGGGCACGGCGTACCAGGAGGCGGACTGCCCGGCGCTGAGCCGGACGCCCCCCGCAGCGACCGCACCCTCGGGGGCGACGACCGCGTACTGGGTGCCGGCGACCGTCGCGGTGGCGAGCGACGAGCCCGCCGGCGCACCGGACCCCGCGGCCGCGAACGGCACCGCAACGGTCAGGGACGTGTCCTTGACCGCGGTGAAGCTGACGAACGGCGAACCCTCGGCGATCACGACGCGACCGAGCACGCCGCCGCTCGCGTCGAGGAGCTCGAGGGTGACGGTGACGGCGTCGTAGGCGCTCACGCGCGCCGACGTGGCACCGGCACCGACCGTGACGGCCGGCAGGTGCGGACCGACGATCGCCTTCTCGCTCACGACCGGCTTGGGCAGCCCGATCGAGAAGCCGTCGGCGGTGAGCGCGAACGACAGGGGCAGCGGGAACACCGGCTGCGGCTGGTCGCCGAACACGAGCCCGCTGAACCAGCGGTTCGTGGGCGGCACGAGGCCGTCGGCGAGCCGGACCGGCGTGAGCTTGCCCGCGGCGGCCTGGTGGACGCCCGCGACGAGCGCGGCCGTGTCGACCTTCGGCAGCGCCGCGTCGCTCGGGCCTGCGGCGAC
>DASVMA010000055.1:0-5718 GCA_036384595.1 Cellulomonas sp.
TCAACGAGGAGGAGACGCTTCCGCTCGTCCTCAAGTCGATCCCCACGGAGATCGACGGCGTTGATGAGATCGAGATCCTCGTGATCGACGACGGATCGACCGATCGGACGGTCGAGGTCGCCCGCGAGCACGGTGTGACGCACTTCGTGTGGCACGTCACAACGATGGGCCTCGCGCGCTCGTTCCGGGACGGTGTCGACTACGCACTGTCGCGCGGCGCCGACATCGTCGTGAACACCGATGGTGACAACCAGTATCCGCAAGATCGGATCGGCGACCTCGTGCGGCCGATCATCGACGGAGTGGCCGAGATCGTGATAGCCGATCGACAGACGAAGTCGATCGCTCACTTCTCGCCTGCGAAGAAGCAGATGCAGCGAGTCGGCAGCGCCGTGGTCAACCGCGCCGCCGGGACAGATCTTCCTGATGCTGCGAGCGGGTTTCGCGCCTATTCCCGAAAGTCGCTCCTGCGTCTGAACATCGTGACGAGCTTCAGCTACTGCATGGAGACGATCATCCAGGCCGGCAACAAGCGGATGCGCGTCGTGAGCGTGCCCGTGGTCACGAACCCGAAGACACGAGACTCGCGGCTCTTCAAGAACAGCGCGCACCACATGGCGCGGTCGGCATCCGCCATCATCCGCGCGTACGTCATGTTCAAGCCGTACGTCGTCTTCCTCACACTCGGGTCGCTGCTCCTCCTCGGCGGAGTCGTGCCCTTCATCCGCTACGCCGTGCTCTGGGCGACGCACTCCAACCCCGGCAACCACGTTCAGTCCCTTCTCGTCGGTCTGCTGCTGGTCACAGCAGCCCTGCTGAGCTTCGCGCTCGGCATCCTCTCGGACCTGCAGCGGACCAACCGGACACTGATCGAGGAGACGCTCGAACGAGTCAAGTCGATGCAGTACCCCGCGAAGTGACCACCCGCGCAACGGCCCCGGCGCGCGCGCACCGGATCGGCCACGCGAGACGACCACGCTCGGACCAAGGAGGCGCGACGTGCGGGTAGTCCTCGATTGCACCGCGATCCCGCCAGCGCTCGGCGGTGTGGGGCGGTACGTCGCCGAGCTCGCGCCGGCACTGGTCGAGGCCGGGATCGACCTCGTGGTGGTCTGTCAGCAGCGCGACGTCGAGGAGTTCGCAGCACGGCTGCCGTCAGGCGCCGTCGTCGCAGCACCCTCGTGGGTCGCGGGCCGGGCGCAGCGCCTCGTCTGGGAGCAGGTGATGCTCCCGTCGCTCGTGCGACGCCTCAAGGGCGACGTCCTGCACAGCCCGCACTACACGACGCCCCTCCGTGTGAGCGCCGCGCGCGTCGTGACGTTGCACGACGCGACGTTCTTCAGCGCGCCCGAGATGCACGGCCGGTTCAAGCGGCGCTTCTTCCGAGCGGCGACCCGACACGCCGTCGCACGAGCAGATGCACTCGTCGTGCCGTCCGAGGCGACTCGATCTGAGGTCGTGCGCTTCGCCGGTGGTGATCCCGATCGCTTCCACGTCGCGCACCACGGTGTGGACCACAACACGTTCCACACGGTCGACACGGTCGAGCGCAGCAGGGTCGCCGCGTCACTCGGCCTCGAGGGGCGACCGTACGTGGCCTTCCTCGGCACGCTCGAGCCGCGCAAGAACGTGCCCGCGCTCGTGCGGGGCTGGGTCGCTGCCGTGGACGGCACCGAGGACCCGCCCGCACTGGTGCTCGCAGGCGGTCGCGGCTGGGACACCGCCATCGATGCCGCTGTTGCTGCGGTTCCTGCTCACCTTCGGGTGCTGAGGCCGGGATACCTGCCCTTCGGCGACCTCGCGGGCTACCTGGCCGGCGCCGAGGTGGTCGCCTATCCGAGCCTCGGGGAAGGATTCGGTCTTCCCGTTCTCGAGGCGATGGCCTGCGGAGCGGCAGTGCTCACGACCCGCGAGCTGTCGCTCCCGGAGGTGGGCGGCGATGCCGTCGCGTACTGCGGGACGTCGTCACACGAGATCGCCGTCGAGCTGGAGGCGCTGCTCCGGGACGCCGTGCGGCGGGCGGATCTTGCGGCCCGGGGTGTTGCGCGCGCCGCGACCTTCACCTGGGCGGCCGCCGCGGCTGCCCACGTCGCGGCCTACGAGTCAGCTCTCCGTCGTCACACACTGAGGTCATGAGGCGCTCAGAGAGCGCCATGACCTCAGTGCGGTGAGTCGACGAGTCCCAGCAGGTACGTGCCGTAGCCGGACTTGACGAGCTTCTCGGCCCGTTCGCGCAGCTCGTCGTCCGACAAGAAGCCCATGCGCCACGCAATCTCCTCGGGCGCGCCGATCTTGAGCCCTTGCCGGTGCTCAATTGTCCGGACGTAGTCGGACGCCTCGATGAGGGAGTCGAAGGTCCCGGTGTCGAGCCAGGCGGTGCCGCGGGGGAGGACCTCGACCTGCAAGCGGCCCTGCTCGAGGTAGGTGCGGTTGACGTCGGTGATCTCGTACTCGCCTCGCGGCGACGGCTTCAGGTCACGAGCGATCGCGACGACGTCGTTGTCGTAGAAGTACAAGCCCGGAACCGCGTAGCTGGACTTGGGGTGGGCCGGCTTCTCTTCGAGGGACAGCGCACGACCGGCGGAGTCGAACTCGACGACGCCGTAGGAGGTGGGGTCGGCGACACGGTAGGCGAACACGGCCGCGCCGTCGATGTCCTTGAAGCGCTGCAGGCGAGTGCCCAGGCCGGGGCCGTAGAAGATGTTGTCGCCCAGGACCAGCGCGGCGGTGTCAGTGCCGATGAACTCGGCGCCGAGCACGAACGCCTGCGCCAGGCCGTTCGGTTCGGCCTGGACGGTGTAGCTGATGGAGATCCCGAACTGGGACCCGTCCCCGAGCAGGCGATGGAACTGCTCGGCGTCGTGGGGCGTGGTGATGACGAGGACGTCACGGATCCCGGCGGCCATGAGCGTCGAGAGCGGGTAGTAGATCATGGGCTTGTCATAGACAGGCACGAGCTGCTTGCTGACGCCCAGAGTGATGGGGTGCAGCCGGGTTCCGGAGCCGCCGGCCAAGATGATTCCGCGCATGGTCACCTAGTGTGTCGCATCCGAGGTGGCAAGGTCGCCCGTTCCCGGGGGGTCGGGTCTGCTCGGCCGATACGATCGAACAACCCCTTCGTCTCGCCGACACCGTAGAGGACGCCGTGCACCGCATCAGCAGCCCCTCCCAGAGCTACGCGTGGGGGTCGACGACGGCCATCCCGCACCTGCTGGGCGTCGAGGCGAGCGGTGCGCCCGTCGCCGAGGTGTGGATGGGTGCCCATCCGAGCGCTCCGTCCCAGGCGGCGGGGGATTCCGGGTGCCTCGGTCTGGACGCGCTCATCGCGGCTGACTCGACGGCGGCGCTCGGCGAGGACGTCGTGGCCCGATTCGGATCGACGCTCCCGTACCTGCTCAAGGTCATCGCGGCCGAGACGCCGCTGTCGCTCCAGGTGCACCCCCACATCTCCCGGGCCGAGGCGGGGTTCGACGAGGAGGAGGCGGCCGGCGTCCCGCTGGACGCGCCGCAGCGCAACTTCAAGGACCGGAACCACAAGCCGGAGCTCATCTACGCGCTGACCAAGTTCGAGGCCTTGTGCGGGTTCCGGGCACCCCGGCGGGCTGCCGAGCTCTTCGCGGGCCTCGACGCACGGCTCGCCAAGGAGCTGCACGGCGTGCTCGCCGCCCAGCCGACGGTCGAGGGCATCCGCGCAGCCTTCACCCAGCTGCTCGAACCGAGCACCCGGCCGAGCGCTGACGAGGTGCAGGACGTCGTCGAGGCGTGCGCGGCGCGGCTCGACGCCGGCTCGACGTCTCCGCGTGCCGACCGGACGGTCCTCCTGCTCGCCGAGGCATACCCGGGCGACCCGGGCGTCGTCACCTCTCTGCTGCTGAACCCGGTGACGCTCCAGCCCGGTGATGCGATGTTCGTCCCGGCCGGGGGAGTGCACGCGTACCTGCACGGGCTCGGGGTCGAGATCATGGCGAGCTCGGACAACGTCCTGCGCGCCGGCCTGACGCCCAAGCACGTCGACGTCGCCGAGCTGCTGCGCAACGTGGACTACGTCGCTGCTCCGCCGATCCGGATCGCCCCGGAGACCTTCCACGGCGCGACGAAGGTCTTCTACGCGCCGGTCGACGACTTCGAGCTGTCCGTGACTGAGATCGCCGACGAGGAGTCGCACCCGCTGCCTGGCCGTGGCCCACGCATCCTGCTGTGCCTCCGTGGCGAGATGACCGTGGCCTCGGTCCGCGACGGATCGCTGACGCTGCTCAGGGGTCAGGCGGCGTTCGTCCCCGCGTCGGACGGGCCGCTCGACGTGTGCGGCGCCGGCATGCTGATCCAGGCGGACGTCCCGTAGGAGCCCGCTCTCGTCGCGTCAGCGACGACGGCCGACGAGCAGGTGATGGGGGTGGACGCGGCCTGCGTCGAGACGTCGTGCCTCGACCTCAAGTCCCAGCTCGGCGAGCCATCCGGCCATCACGGCCGGCGCGACGAAGTCGAACGACCCGCCCTCGGTGATCCGCAGCACCTTGACCGCGAGCGTCTCCTGCGCGGTGTTCCACCGCACCTTCCACGCAGGTTCAGTGCCCATCTCCTTGATGACGACGACCCCACCGGGCGCCAATGCTGCGACTGCCTCGGTGATCAGTCGCCGCTGCTCGGTGGCGGGCAGCAGGTAGAGCACGTCGACGAAGACCGCGGCGTCCCACGGACCGTCCGGCACGGCGCCCGACGGTGCGACACGGAAGCCCAGTCGATCGGTCCCGGCGGTGGCCGCCTGCGCGTATCTGATCTTGTCCTGGTCGATGTCGACCCCGACGACTGTCCGTCCCGGAGCGTCGAGCGCTGCGTAGGCGCTGAACAGCCCGTGCCCGCAGCCGATCTCGACGACGTGGCCCGCGCGGGGGAGCGCGGCGGACACCGCGGCGAACGGGGCGCTCCACCACCGGATCGTCACGTGGGCCCGCACGCTGGCGGGCGCCGTGCGGAAGAGAGCAAGGGCTGCGCGCCCAGCCGCGTCCGGACGTCGATCCTGGAGCCTCATTGTTCGACCGAACCCGGGCCAGCCGTCGCCCGCAGCTCGCTGAACCCGCCGAGGCGGTACCCGGCGGCTTCGACGAACGACAGGGTCTGCGGGTCGACCAGCCCCGCGAGCTCGTCGGCCCACCGGTATCCCCACGCGAACCGGCCGAGGTCCGGGTCGTCGGGTTCCGAGGGGTGGGTGTTGACCTCGGCCGTGACGGCGCCCCGTGCGGCCAACGCGGTGACTGTCGCTCTGAGCCGTCCCGCGTCGAGGGCCCCGGCCTCGTCGAGCCCGGCGTAGTCGTCGGTCGATACCCGCCCGGTGCGGTGCAGTCGCCGCGAGAGCCGACGGGCCAGTGTCGCCACGCCGAGCCCGACGACCCCGCGTGCGGCGCTGCGCGGCAGGCGAACCGCCGAGATGCCGTGCTCGACGGCCAGGTCGGTGACGATCGCTCCGACCGCGGGCCACAGGTGCGTGTGCTGATGCGTGTCGACGTGTGTGACGGGGACGCCGATCTCCAGGACCCGGTCGAGCTGGGCAGCCAGCTCGCGTCGGACGTCGTCGGGATCGACTCGTCCCGCGAGCCCGCGCGCGACGACGGTCCGGTAGCTCAGCGGGAACACTCCGCGCCGGTCGACGAGCGAGGGGATCTCACGAGCCGTCAGCAGCGGGGGATCCTCGCCGACGAGAGCCAGGTGGGCGCCGAGCTC
>DASVMA010000056.1:0-6672 GCA_036384595.1 Cellulomonas sp.
TCATGGCCGCGCTCCAGCGCGTCGACCCCGAACTGTACGAGGCCGCCGAGCTCGACGGTGCGGGGTGGATGGCCCGGTTCCGGGCGATCACCCTGCCGCAGATCAAGCCGGAGACGTTCGTCGTGACCCTGACGTGCACCATCGCGGCCCTGAAGGTCTTCGGCCCGATCTACGTGCTCACCAAGGGCGGCCCGGAGAACACGACCAACGTGCCGTCGTACTTCTCGTACCAGAACTTCTTCCCCAAGTCCCAGGTCGGCTACGGCGCGGCGATCGCGACCGTCCTGACCCTCATCGTCATCGTCGTCGCCGCTGTGTTCATGCGTGCGCAAGCGGCGAGCGAGCGCAAGGAGGGCCGCTGAGATGGCCGCTGACATCCTCGTCCTGGACCCGGCCGGCCCGGCTGCGGTCGGCGCGCGCCGACCGCGCGACAGGTTCCACCGTGGTGCGCTGCGCTGGGTCATCCTGGCGCTGACGGTGCTCGTGGCGCTCGCCATGATGGTGCCGTTCGTGATCATGGTCCTCAACGCGTTCAAGTCGCCCGCCGAGTACTCCGCCAACGGTCCGCTGAGCCTGCCCAGCAAGCTCTACACCGATGGGCTCGTGAACTTCTGGCACCGCGTCAACTTCCCCGAGAAGCTCGTCAACTCGATCGTCATCAGCGGCGCGGTCGCCCTGCTCGGGACCGTGGTGTCGCTGCTCAACGCGTACGCCCTGGGCATCGGGCGCGTCCGGGGCCGACTGTGGATCGTCGCCATCTTCCTGTTCGCGAACATGCTGCCGCAGGAGGCGCTGATCTACCCGCTGTACTACCTCGCGAAGGCGACCGGGCTCTACAACAACCAGCTCTCGGTGATCATCATCTTCACGGTGATCCAGAGCGCGTTCGGCACCTATCTGCTGTCCTCGGTGTTCTCGACGTTCCCGCCGTCCATCCTCGAGGCCGCTGCGCTCGACGGCGCGAGCCGCTGGCAGGTCCTGTGGCGCGTGGTCTTCCCGATCAGCCGTCCCACGCTGTCGGTGCTGGTCATCTTCTTCTTCATCTGGACGTGGAACGAGTTCTTCATCCCGCTCGTCATGCTGATCGACAACCGCACCCAGACGATCCCCGTGGCGCTCGCGTCGCTGCAGGGCGACCGACTCATGGATGCACCGACGATCAACGCGGGATCTCTCATCAGCCTGCTGCCGGCGATCATCTTCTTCCTGATCTTCCAGCGCACCCTGACCCGGGGGATCACGGCCGGCGCGGTGAAGTAGCGGGACCGGGTGTGGGCTGTCGGGCTCGGCGATCCGAGCTCGGCATCCCACGCGGTTCAGTCCAGCGGCGCGGTGCTCTGGCGTTCGGTCAGGACCGGGAGCAGCAGGCGCGTCTCGGCCGGTTGCTCGCGCTCGACGCGAGCCATGGCCATCTCCACGGCGACACGTCCGATCACGTGTGCAGGGATGTCCACCGAGGTGAGGGGGAGCGGTTGTCCGACGGCGACGTCTTCCGGGCACACGGCGACGAGGGACATGTCATCCGGGACGCGGCGGCCGCGTTCGCGCAGCGTCGCGATGACGGCCGGCAGCGCGACCTCGTTGTGCACGACGAGGGCCGTGACGTCGGGCATGCTCTCGAGCACCTCGTCGACGGCGGCGATCGCCCCTGTGTGCGACGACTCGCACGACACGGCGACCGCGACCAGCCCGAGCTCTCGGGTCTCGGCGGTGAACCCCCGCAGCATGCGGTCCGCGTACGACGTGTGGCGCTCGAGGACCGCACGGGGAGAACCGATCAGGGCGATCCGCCGGTGCCCGAGGCTCGCGAGGTGCCGCACCGCGACTCGTCCTGCGGCGTCGAAGTCGAGGTCGACGCACGACAGACCCGCGGAGTCGCGCGGCAGGCCGATCAGCACGGCCGGCTGCCGCAGCCCGACGAGCACGGGGACGCGAGGGTCGTCGGCCTCGATGTCCATCATGATCAGCGCGTCGACCATCGAGCCGTCGGCGACGCGTTCGAGCCCGGTGGCGTCGTCCTGCGTCAGCAGCAGCACGTCGTGGTCGAAGGTGCGGGCGGCCGTGACGACGCCGGTCACGAACTGCATGATGACGCTGACGTTCACGTCGACCCGCAGCGGCGCCATGAGCCCGATCACGTTCGTCCGGCTCGAGGCGAGCGCGCGCGCGCCGGCATGCGGCCGATAGGCCAGGTCGCGGATGCTCCGCTCGACGCGGAGGCGCGTCGCCGCGGAGATGGGGCGCTTTCCGGAGAGGACGTACGAGACCGTCGAGGTCGACACTCCGGCGGCTCTCGCCACGTCGTCGATGGTTGCCACCGTGCGCCTGTCTGCTCGGTCGTGCGTCCGGCCGGGTGGCCGTCGTCCGGCGCGTCTGGGCGCCTCCGCGCCTACCTTAGCGCCGAGAATGGCCCTGAGCGGGACCGGCGCAGTACGCGACAGATCGATTCGACGCGTAAGCGGTTCGACGACGAAACCTGCGGCCGGATGCCCGGTTTCAAAGGGCGCGTGCGTGGACATGCCGACTCTGAACGCTCTAGTATATCGAAACGCTTCGACGACGTGAGCGGCCGCCTGGAGCCATGGCATGTGACCTTCCTGCTCAACCCCGCAGCCGATCAGCGCATCGTCGTGCTGGCCGGCGCCCATCGAGACCTGCTCACCGGTACTGACACCACGGGCGCGGTCGACCTCGGACCCGAGGGCGCCGTCGCGCTGATCGAGAGGACATCATGAAGTTCAACGATGGCTACTGGCAGGTGCTGCCCGGCGTCACGATCCTGCGGCCGCAGGCGGTCGACGACGTGGTCGTGGAGCCGGAGTCCCTCACGGTGTACGCCGCGACCGGGCCGCTCGAGAAGCGGGGTGACACCCTGAACCGCCCGCTGGTGACGGTGTCCTTCCACTCGCCCATGGACGACGTCGTCGGGGTGACGATCGAGCACTTCCAGGGCGGCGTCAACCGGGGCCCGCGGTTCGAGCTCACGGCCGGCTCGGCCGACGTCACGGTGTCGGGAGCCGAGCGCGGGGGTGAGCCGGTCGCGACGTTCCGTTCGGGTGCGCTGACGGCGCGGGTTGCGACCGAGGGCGAGTGGAACGTGGACTTCGTGGCGGGCGACCGCCAGCTGACGACGTCGACGTCCCGCAGCGTCGGCGTCATCACGGACGCCGCGGGGCGGCACTTCGTGCGCGAGCAGCTGACGCTCGGGGTCGGCGAGCACGTCTACGGGCTGGGCGAGCGGTTCGGGGCCTTCGTCAAGAACGGCCAGACCGTCGACATCTGGAACGCGGACGGTGGCACGGCGTCGGACCAGGCCTACAAGAACGTCCCGTTCTACCTGACCGACGCTGGGTACGGCGTCTTCGTCGACCAGCCCGAACGGGTCTCGTTCGAGGTCGGCACCGAGGTCGTGTCGCGGGCGCAGTTCAGCGTCGAGGGCCAGTCGCTGCGCTACTACGTCATCTACGGACCGACCCCGAAGGACATCCTGCGCAAGCTCACGGCGCTGACGGGGCGACCGGCTCGGGTGCCGGAGTGGTCGTACGGTCTGTGGCTGTCCACGTCGTTCACGACGGACTACGACGAGACCACCGTCACGAGCTTCATCGACGGCATGGCCGAGCGGGACCTGCCTCTGTCGGTGTTCCACTTCGACTGCTTCTGGATGCGCCGGTTCCACTGGTGCGACTTCGTGTGGGACCCCGCGACGTTCCCGGACCCCGAAGGCATGCTGGTCCGGCTCAAGGCCAAGGGTCTGAAGATCTGCGTGTGGATCAACCCGTACATCGCTCAGCGCTCGGCGCTCTTCGCGGAGGGGCGCGAGCTGGGCTACCTCGTGAAGAACCCCGACGGGTCGGTCTGGCAGTGGAACCTGTGGCAGGCCGGCATGGGGCTCGTCGACTTCACCAACCCGGCGGCGACCGCCTGGTACCAGGGCAAGCTCAAGGTCCTGCTCGACATGGGGGTCGACGCGTTCAAGACCGACTTCGGCGAGCGGATCCCCACGGACGTCGTCTGGCACGACGGATCTGACCCGGCGGGCATGCACAACTACTACACGCACCTGTACAACAAGGCCGTGTTCGAGCTGCTCGAGGAGGAGAAGGGCAAGGGCGAGGCCGTGCTGTTCGCCCGCTCGGCGACTGCGGGCGGCCAGCAGTTCCCGGTGCACTGGGGTGGTGACTGCGAGTCGACGTTCGTGTCGATGGCGGAGTCGCTGCGTGGGGGGCTGTCGCTCGCGATGTCCGGCTTCGGCTATTGGAGCCACGACATCGGCGGCTTCGAGGGCACCCCCGACCCTGCCGTGTTCAAGCGGTGGCTCGCCTTCGGCCTGCTGTCGTCCCACAGCCGTCTGCACGGCTCCGACTCGTACCGCGTGCCGTGGGCGTTCGACGAGGAGGCGGTCGACGTCACGCGCCGTTTCACCAAGCTCAAGCTGTCGCTCATGCCCTACCTGGCGCGGGTCGGCGGCGAGGCGCACACCGCAGGGACGCCGGTCATGCGGCCGATGATTCTCGAGTTCCCCGACGACCGGGGGACTGCGGGCATCGACACGCAGTACATGCTCGGCGACGCGCTGCTCGTGGCCCCCGTGTTCAACGCGGTCGGCGACGTGTCGTTCTACGTGCCGGAGGGCACGTGGACGCACCTCCTGACAGGCGAGCGCCTGACGGGGCCGCGCTGGGTGAACGAGCGGCACGGCTTCGACTCGCTGCCCCTGCTGGTCCGGCCCGGCACGGTGCTCCCGGTGGGCGCACGGACCGACCGCCCCGACTACGACTACGTCGACGGCGTGACCCTGCAGCTGTTCGAGCTCCCCGACGGGCACCGGTCGGTGACGTCCGTCCCCCGGCCGGGCGGCGCCGACGGTGCGACGTTCACGGTGGCGCGCGACGGCGACCGCATCCGGGTCGGCGCGACCGGCGCGACGGGCCCGTGGTCGGTGCGTGTGATCGGTGGCGCCGAGGCGCGGGCCGAGGCCGGCCAGACCTCGGTCGAGGTCGCCGTCTAGACGGAGCCCGCGGATCGACCTGCGTCGCAGCAGGGCCCGGCCCGGACCCTCGCGGGTTCGGGCCGAGCCGTGTATCGTATCGATTCGATCTGACGCGGGCCGCTGTGCTGAACCCGGTGCCCGACATCCCCTGACATCCACGAAGGACTGACCGATGACGACAGCGCGCCCCTCCGGACGCCCGTTCCCCGCCGACTTCCTCTGGGGCTCGGCGACCGCCTCGTACCAGGTCGAGGGCGCGGTCGACGAGGACGGTCGCGGGCCGTCGATCTGGGACACGTTCTCCAGCACGCCGGGCAAGGTGCTGAACGGCGACACCGGTGCGGTGGCAGCCGACCACTACCACCGCATGGCCGACGACGTGGCGCTCATGAAGCGGATCGGGCTGCACGCGTACCGCTTCTCGCTCGCGTGGCCACGCATCCAGCCCACGGGCTCGGGTGCGTTCAACCCGAAGGGCCTGGACTTCTACTCCCGACTCGTCGACCAGCTCGTCGGTGCCGGCATCGACCCCGTCGTCACGCTCTACCACTGGGACCTCCCGCAGGCGCTCGAGGACGCGGGCGGCTGGCCGTCTCGTGACACCGCGTACCGCTTCGCGGACTACGCCGCCAAGGCTGCCGAGGTGCTCGGTGACCGCGTGAAGATCTGGACGACCCTCAACGAGCCGTGGTGCTCGGCCTACCTCGGCTACGCAGCAGGCGTACACGCGCCGGGTCGCGAGAGCCACGCCGACGCGCTCGCCGCGGTGCACCACCTCAACCTCGCGCACGGTCTCGGCGGGAGCGCGGTGCGCGACGTCGTCGGGCCGGACGCCCAGATCTCGATCACGCTCAACCTGCACGTGACGCGCGCAGCGTCTGACTCGCCCGACGACCTCGACGCCAAGCGGCGGATCGACGGGCTCGCCAACGGGGTCTTCCTCGGCCCGCTGCTCGACGGCGCGTACCCGGCGGACGTCATCAAGGACACCGCGTCGGTCACGGACTGGTCCTTCGTGCAGCCGGGCGACCTCGACCTCATCTCGATCCCGCTCGACGTCCTCGGGGTCAACTACTACGCGACCGGACTCGTGCGGAAGTCGGACGCCGTGCGCGTGCCGGGCGACGGCACGCCCGGCCCTGACGGCCACAAGTCCTCGGCGCTGAGCGCCTGGCCCGCGACCGACGACATCGAGTGGCTCCCGCTGCCGGGACCGCACACCGCGATGGGCTGGAACATCGAGCCGGAGGGCCTCACCGAGCTGCTCGTCGACCTCCACACGACCTATCCGGGCCTGCCGCTCGTGGTCACCGAGAACGGCGCGGCGTTCCACGACGAGGTGTCGCCGGACGGCCGCGTGCACGACCTCGACCGCGTCTCCTACCTGCACGACCACATCGACGCGGTCGGTGCAGCCATCGACCACGGTGCCGACGTGCGCGGCTACTTCGTGTGGTCGCTCATGGACAACTTCGAGTGGGCGTACGGCTACGGCAAGCGGTTCGGCGCGGTGTACGTCGACTACGCGACCCTGGAGCGCACCCCGAAGTCGAGCGCCCACTGGTACGGCAGGGCGGCGCGGACGGGCGAGCTGCCGCCGGTCGACGCGGCGTGAGCTGACCGCGTGCGCGAGGGGCGCGGCATCCCGCTGCCGCGCCCCTGACACGTGCCCACGCCTC
>DASVMA010000057.1:0-14619 GCA_036384595.1 Cellulomonas sp.
CGATCCCTCGACGGCCGCGAGCTGGGCCTGCAGCTCGGCGAGCGCGCCCGGCCCGCCGTCGGTGCGGGAGGGCTCCTCCCGTGGGGCGTCGAACAGGCTGACCTCGACCGGTCGCGGGGCACCCGCGCGCGGACCGTCCCAGGGACCCCGCGGAGCGAGCGCGAGCGCGGAGTCGGCGGACCGGGCGCTGCCGCGCAGGATGGCGTGGCACAGCCGCAGGTCCTGGCACCGATCGACCCGCACCCCGGCGGCGAGCAGGGCCGGGTACCAGCGCGCGGTGTCGTCCCACACCCAGCGGGGATGCGCGGCCTCGCGCCGGACGACCTCCGGTGCGAGGTCCGGCGCGGCGACCTCGACCCGCGCGAGCGGCCGTCCGTCGGAGGCGACCTCCTGCAGCGCGACCCTGCGCTCGGGGTCACCGGTGACGAGGACGAAGGACACGGTCCATTGTCGCGGTCGGAGCCGACACGCGATCCGCACCCGGTGCCGGCGCGGAACCTCTAGCCTCAGAGCCGTGGTGACGGGACGCGAGCTGCACCTGAGCGACGGCCGCACGCTGCGGACGTACGACTCCGCCGCGGACGCCACCTCCGATGCGCTGACGATCGTCTGGCACCACGGCTCGCCGCAGACGGGCGCGCTGCTCCCACCGCTGCTGTCCGCCGCAGCGGCCCGGGGCATCCGGCTCGTGTCGTACGGGCGGCCCAGCTACGGCGGCTCGAGCCCGCTCCCCGGTCGCGACGTGGCGTCCGCCGCGAGCGACGTCGCGCAGATGATGGACGCGCTCGGCATCGCCCGGTTCGCGACGATGGGCGCGTCCGGCGGCGGTCCGCACGCGCTCGCCTGCGCCGCGCTGCTCCCCGATCGGGTGACCGGTGTCGTGTGCCTCGCGGGCATCGCGCCGTTCACCACAGGGTTCGACTGGTTCGCGGGCATGGCCTCCCCGGGCGGCCTGCGAGCCGCCATCGCCGGCCGGGACGCCCGGGCGCGCTACGCGGAGTCGGACGAGTTCGATCCCGCAAGCTTCATCGCCGCCGACCTCGCCGCGCTCGAGGGCGACTGGGCGCCGCTGGGTGCCGACGCCGCGCGCGCCGGTGAGGCCGGGCCCGACGGGCTGATCGACGACGACGTCGCGTTCGCCTCCCCGTGGGGCGTCGAGCTGGCGGCAGTCGCGGCACCCGTGCTCGTCGTGCAGGGCGGTCGGGACCGAGTGGTGCCGCCTGCGCACGCCGACTGGCTGGCCCGGCACCTCCGGCGGTCCGAGCTCTGGTACCGGCCCGACGACGGCCACGTCTCGATCCTGCGCGAGTGCCCGGCCGCGATGGACTGGCTCATCGCTCAGCAGGTGACGGCGCGCCCGGCTGACTGACCGGCAGCGCTCGCTACGGTGGCGTCGTGAGCGGACGCAGGTGGTCGGCGAGGCAGCGGCTGAGGAGCTTGGAGCACGCCGGGTGGGCGACGTGCACACGGGCGACGCCGGGTCGTTCCAGGTCCTCATCGACCCCGAGGGCAACGAGTGGTGCGTGGTCCGCCCGGGTTGACCACAGGTCGACCCGGGCGGACCGGGGTCTCTCAGACGAGAGCCGGGTAGTCCGTGTACCCGACCGCGCCGCCGCCGTAGAACGTCGCCGGGTTGGGCTCGTTCAGCGGGGCACCCGCACGCCACCGGACGTCCAGGTCCGGGTTCGCCAGGAACTCCCGGCCGACGGCGACGACGTCGCCCAGGTCGGCGTCGAGGATGCCCGCGACGTCCTCGAGGGACGTGACGGAACCGAACCCGGCGTTCACGATGATCGGTCCGCCGAACCGCTGGCGCAGGTCCTGCACGAGGTCCGACGCGGGGTCGGCCAGGATGCTCAGGTAGGCCAGGCCGAGCGGGGCGACGGCGTCGACCAGGGTCTCGTAGACGGCGCGCGTCTCGGCCGGGTCCTCCTCGAGGACGCCCTGGATGTTGTGCGACGGGGAGATCCGCATCCCGACCCGCTCGGCACCGATCGCGTCGGTCACCGCCCGCACGACCTCGATGACGAGGCGGGCGCGGTTCTCGGGCGTGCCGCCGTAGGCGTCGACCCGCTCGTTGGTCGACGGCGCGAGGAACTGGTGCAGCAGGTAGCCGTTGGCCGCATGGACCTCGACCCCGTCGAGCCCGGCCTCGACGGCCTTGGTGGCCGCGTCGACGAACTCCGCGACGATGCCCGGCAGCTCCTCGGTCTCCAGCGCGCGCGGCGTCACCATCGGTTGCACCCCGGTGGCGGTGACGATCGTGCCGGGCGCGGCGATCGCGCTCGGGGCGACGGTCTCGCGACCGTCCTTGTTGTCGGGGTGAGCGACCCGGCCGACGTGCATGAGCTGCACGACGATCCGGCCGCCGCGGGCGTGGACCGCGTCGGCGACCTGCCGCCACCCCTCCACCTGGTCGGCCGTGTGGATGCCGGGGGTGTCGAGGTAGCCCTGGCCGGTGGCGCTCGGCTGGGTGCCCTCGGTGATGAGGAGCCCGGCACCGGCGCGCTGGGCGTAGTACTCGGCGTTCAGCTGCGTCGGGACCTGACCGGCGCCGGCGCGGTTACGGGTCAGCGGGGCCATGACGAACCGCTGGGGAAGGTCCCAGCTGCCGACGCGGACGGGGGTGAAAGGGGTCTGAAGCACGCGGGTGCGCTCGATTCTCGTAGGGGATGCGGGGCCGCGCCGGCTCAGAGCCGGACGACCATCTTTCCGGTGTTGGCCCCGGCCAGGAGGTCGATGAAGGCCTGGGGTGCGGCGTCGAGGCCCTCGCGGACGGTCTCGTCCCAGCGCAGGGAGCCGTCGGCCAGCCAGCCGACGACCTTCTCGTGGAACTCCGGCATGAGGCCCCGGTGCCCGCCGACCAAGAAGCCCTGCAGGGTCAGCTGCTTGCCGATCGCCAGGGCCAGGTTGCGCGGCGCGGCGGGCGGCTCGGTGCTGTTGTACTGCGCGATCGCGCCGCACAGGCAGACCCGACCGCCGGTGGTGAGCGAGTCGATGGCCGCCTCGAGGTGCTCGCCGCCGACGTTGTCGAAGTAGACGTCGATGCCCTCGGGAGCGGCGGCGCGCAGCAGGTCGCGGACGGGACCGTCGTGGTAGTTGAACGCCTCGTCGAACCCGAGCTCGCGCAGCCGGGCGACCTTGGCGGGCGAACCGGCGCTGCCGATGACGCGGGCCGCGCCGCTCAGCTTCGCGATCTGCCCGACGAGCGAGCCGACGGCGCCGGCCGCACCGGACACGAAGACCGTGTCGCCCGGACGGAACCGCGCAGCGGACATGAGGCCTGCGTAGGCCGTGAGCCCGGTCATGCCGAGGACGCCGAGGTAGGCGGACTCGGGGGCCGCTGCGGCGTCGACGACCGTCACGGCTGCCGCCGGGACGACGGCGTGCTCGCGCCAGCCGAGCCCGTGCAGCACGACCTGGCCGACGTGCACGTCGGGGCTCTCGGACGCGATCACCTCGCCCACGGCGGCACCGTCGAGCGGCTGGTCGAGCTGGAACGGCGGGACGTACGACTTCACGTCGTTCATCCGCCCGCGCATGTACGGGTCGACGGACATGACGTGGTTCGCGACGACGACCTGGCCCTCGACCGGTGCAGGCAGGTCGACGGTCTCGAGGCGGAAGTTCTCGGGCGTCGGCCACCCCTGCGGGCGGGACGCGAGGACGATCTGGCGGGTCTGGGTGGGTGTGCGCATCAGTCCTCCACGACCTTCAGGGTGACCTCGACGTTGCCACGCGTGGCGTTCGAGTACGGGCACACGAGGTGTGCCTGGTCGGTCAGCGCGACGGCCTGGGCGTAGGCCAGGTCGGGGATGACGACCTCGAGCGTGACCTGCAGCCCGAAGCCACCGGCGTCGAGCGAGCCGATGCCGACCTGCGCGCCGACACTCGAGGCGCCGAGGTCGACCTTGGCCGCCCGGGCCACCGACTGGAGCGCCGAGTGGAAGCACGCGGCGTACCCGGCGGCGAAGAGCTGCTCCGGGTTGGCCCCGTCGCCGGAGCCGCCCATCTCGCGCGGGACGGCCAGGTCGAGGTCGACGCGACCGTCCGGCGTCTGCGTGCGGCCGCTACGGCCGTTGCCCGTGGCGAGTGCCTCAGCTGTGTAGAGAACCTTCAACATCCTGCTCCTTGAGGGGGTTGACGTCGTCCCGTGCGGGATGACGGTCAGGCGTTCGCGTCGCGTGCACCGGCCACGTCGCAGAACCGACGGGCCAGCGATCGCAGCGTCGACACCTCGTCGGGTGTCATGTCGATCGAGGCGTGGAGCCGGTGCTGCACCTGGGCGACGTCCGAGCGGATCTCCTGGCCCCGGGGGGTCAGGTGGACGGTCACCCGGCGCTCGTCCGCCGTGTCCCGACGACGTTCGACGAGGCCCATGTCCGCCAGGCGGCGCAGCAGCGGGGACAACGTGCCGCTGTCGAGGTGCAGCCGCGTGCCGAGGGCCGACACGGTGGCGCCGTCGTCCTCCCACAGCGCGAGCATCGTGACGAACTGCGTGTAGGTGAGGCCGAGGTGCGCCAGGGCGTCCCGGTAGGCGTTGGTCGCGGCCCGCGACGCGCTGTACAGCGCGAAGCACAGCTCGTCGTCCAGTCTCAGCGCGGGCTCCGGCTCCATGCGAGAACCATTGCACGCAATTCAATCGAAGGCAACTCGGTTGTGCACAACCGAACTGCCGGACCGACGTCGGCAGCGCCTACAGGTCGCCCGGGTTCACGAGGAACTCCGCCGCGTCCGCGATCTCGCCGCCGGCCGCGGCCTGCAGTGCCCGGGCGATCGCATGGACGTGCGGCATGGCCCGTCCACGCGCGACCCGGTGCGCGAACGACGGCCGTTCGAGCTCGAGCTCCTCGACGTCGGTCGGCTCCCACCGCACGCGGTACGCGAGTGCCCCGCCGGCTGCCCACGGCAGACCGCGCAGCAGCGGCGGGAGCGCCTCTTCGCCCCCGACCTCGATCGCGATCATGCCGTCCACACCGAGGTCGACCAGTGCGCCGTAGCCCTCGAGGGCGACCGGTTCGGCGAGCACAGCGCCGTCGAACGCGTCGGCCTCGGCGGCCAGGTGGCGACGCTTGCGCTCGTCCACGACCCCGTGCCGCTCGAGGGCCTTGCGCAGGCCGGCGCCACCCCGCACCGGGACACCGAGCTCGGCGAGACCGGCCGCTGCCCGGCGTCCTGCGTCGAACGCGGGACCGTGCCAGGGCACGCCCTCCATCGCGAGACGAGCGCGCGGCACGACCTGCTGGACGGCACCGAGCAGCTCGTCGGGCTCGAGCCACCGGTCGGTGAACACGGTGAGGTCGATCGTCGCGTCGAGGTCCGGGTGCAGGACCACGCCCTTCCCACCCGTGCGGACCGCCCCGCCAAGCCGGCGTGCGACCGCGACGAGCCACAGCAGGACGCGCTCCTCCTCACGGACGGGCATCGCGTCGGGGAAGGCGCGCTTGAGACCGTCACGGTCCCCGCCGGGGTACGGAGGTTCGCCCCGCTCGCGCGGGCACCGCACGTCGTAGACGGTCGTGGTCGTGGCGGGGAGCCCGAGGCCGACGGCGTCGGCCGACGTGGCCGAGTACGGACCCGCGAGGGTCGACATGCGCGACACGCGCAGCACACCGATCGAGGCGCCGGCGTTCCGGTTGCCGCGCGCGCCGGCCGTGCGCTGCTGAGGCACCCCGGGCACGGTCTCCCAGGCGGCGGCCGGGAAGCGGCTCACGGCCAGGACCTCGAGCTCCTCGGCACCGACGCCGTCGGGGAGCGCGAGCAGGTGCCGCGTCCGCAGCTCGGGGTCGTGGACGGGCAGAGGGGGGAACGCTGACTGCGACAAGGCCACGAGCGACCTACACCTCCGTGCGGTGGAAGTTCTGCCAGGACCGGGATGCCGTCGGCCCACGCTGACCCTGGTACCGAGACCCGTACCTGTCTGAACCGTAAGGGAACTCGGCGGCGGAGGACAGCCTGAAGAAGCACATCTGGCCGATCTTCATGCCCGGCCAGAGCAGGATCGGGAGCGTCGCGACGTTGGACAGCTCGAGCGTGACGTGACCCGAGAAGCCCGGGTCGATGAAGCCCGCGGTCGAGTGCGTCATGAGGCCGAGCCGGCCGAGCGACGACTTGCCCTCGAGGCGCGCCGCGATGTCGTCCGGGAGGGTCACGGCCTCGTACGTCGAGCCGAGCACGAACTCGCCGGGGTGCAGGACGAACGGGTCGCCGTTCGCGACGTCGACCAGGTGGGTCAGGTCGGGCTGGTCGATCGCCGGGTCGATGACCGGGTACTTGTGGTTGTCGAACAGCCGGAAGTAGCGATCGAGGCGCACGTCGATGCTCGACGGCTGGATCATCGCGGGGTCGTACGGGTCGAGCCGCACCCGCTCGGAGTCGAGCTCGGTACGGATGTCGCGATCGGAGAGCAGCACGGGTCAACGGTAACGGTCGGCCCGTGCTGCTCCCGTCGATCGGGGGCGGTCAGCCGACGAGCACGCCGTCCACGACCGGCTCCGTGCTCGCGTCGGGCCGGTCGGCCGCGACGACCTTCTTGTAGTCCGCGAGCTCGACGTACAGCTCGTCCGTGAGCGGGTTGCGGTGCTTCACGACGATCGTGCGGACCTGGTAGACCGCGACGGCGATGTTCGCGGCCAGCGAGATCGCGCTGACGAGGAACAGTGCGGTCGTGCTGTGGGACGACGCGACGGCGAACTTCGAGTCGGTGACGAACCCGGGGACCGCCATCGTGAACATCATCCAGAACGCGAGCGTCTGGGCCCGGTGCTGCAGCCAGGCGCCCTTCTTGAGGAAGAACGCGGGGATGGTGCACGAGACGAGCAGCGCCGCGCCGGCGTAGAACGCGTGGTCACCGACGCAGTTGTAGACGTAGGCGAAGTTCCACAGGTCGTAGGCGATGATCCAGAACCAGACCATGTCGGGCCACATCATGTCCTTCTGGCGACCCTTGCTGATGAAGATCCCGGCCCAGCCGCAGATCGTCAGGAGGTTCAGCAGCCCGGCGATCCCGTTCATGATGTTCCACGAGCCGCCGACCATCACGACGCCGTCGATCAGGCCGTGCATGCCGTGCACCTGGAAGTCACGGATGACCGCCTCGAGGATGTTCAGGGCGAGGATCACGGCCGGGAACATCAGCGCGTACCTGTTCGCCGCAGCCTTGCGGTTGAACCGCAGCACCATGAAGCCGAGGCAGCCGGCGAGCGCCGAGTAGACCTTGACCCAGTGGAACCACGTGCCGGTGCTCGAGCCGGGTCCGGCGGTCGTCGGCCACACGAAGATCGTGAGCACGAGCGGGAGCCCGACGAACATGGCGAGGGACGCCCACTTGCTGGCCCGGGCTATCTCGTTGGCGAGCATCAGCGCCGCGACGACCGCGAACCACATGAGTGCCGAGTACCACGGGATCGATGCGAACAGGAACACGTGCGTCCATCTCCTCTGAGTTGTGCTCCGCATCGAGCCCTGCCTCGAGCCCTTCGCTGAGCTGACCGGCCTGCGAACGCCCCTACAGGTAGAGCGTCTGTCTGACGATCCCGATGAGGACGCCGTCCTCGGTCTCGGGGTGCGAGCGTGTGAGCCCGATCAGCCCGTAGACCAGGACGGTGAACGTCTCGCGGACGTTCTCGATCGCGATCTCGTGGCGTCGGGCGTACGCCTCGACGGTGGTGGCCCGGATGCAGTCGACGACGGCCTCGACGGCGCGGTCGACGAACCGGAGGTAGAGCCCGGCGTTCTCGGCGCGGTGCAGGTCGGCGCGCAGCGGGTCGTCGGTCTGCAGCACGCGTCGGAACAGTCCGATGCAGTCGACGAGGGCGCGGTCGATGTTGCCGACCTCGCGCTGGGAGTCCCACTCCCGCACGGCCTCGACGAACTCGGCGACGTAGGCCTCGAGGACGACCTCGACGAGCCCGTCCATGTCACCGAAGTAGTGGTAGATCAGCCCGCGCGTGACGCCGACGCGCTCGGCGACGTCCTTGAGCGTCGTCCGGGACAGGCCCTGCTCCGTGAACAGCGCCCGGGTCGCGGCGACGATCTCGCCCTTGCGCACGTCGGGCGGCTTGATGGACCGCACCGACGCGCCGGAACCCTCGACCTCGCGACCCATGGGTGCCCTCTCGCGTCGAAACCGGTCCAGCGTCCGGAACGCGGCCGAGCCTGCGCTACGTGACTCGTGTCACCCTAGGACCCCATTGACACAGTGTCAATGGGGTCCTCCGTCCTGACGTTTCGTCGGGAGGGGTGTGCGGCTATGCTCTAGCCAGGGATCGCATGGGAGCGCTCCCTTGCACCGACTGCACGTCGGTCACGGATGGCTGCAGCGCAGACGCAGATGCCGACGGGACCCATGCGTGGAACTTCTGAGCACCTGAGAGGCGCGACCATGCGTTACGGCCATTTCGACGACGAGACGCGCGAGTACGTCATCACGACGCCGCACACCCCGTACCCCTGGATCAACTACCTCGGGTCCGAGCAGTTCTTCTCGCTCATCTCGCACCAGGCCGGCGGGTACTCGTTCTACCGCGACGCCAAGATGCGCAGGCTGACGCGCTACCGCTACAACAACATCCCGGCCGACGCCGGTGGCCGCTACTTCTACGTGAACGACGGCGGCGACGTGTGGACCCCGTCGTGGCTGCCGATCAAGGCCGACCTCGACCACTTCGAGTGCCGCCACGGCCTCGGGTACACGCGCATCACGGGCGAGCGCGGCGGGCTGTCCGTCGACACGTTGTTCTTCGTGCCGATGGGCGAGACCGCCGAGATCCAGAAGGTCACGCTCACCAACACGTCGAGCGCGACCAAGACGGTCACGCTCTTCTCGTTCGTCGAGTTCTGCCTGTGGAACGCCCAGGACGACCAGACGAACTACCAGCGCAACCTCTCCATCGGCGAGGTCGAGATCGAGAACGACGGGCCCTACGGCTCGGCGATCTACCACAAGACCGAGTACCGCGAGCGCCGCGACCACTACGCCGTGTACGGCGTGAACGCCCACGCGGCGGGCTTCGACACGGACCGCGACACCTTCGTCGGCGCCTACAACGGGCTGGGCGAGGCCGCCGTGCCGCGCGCCGGGGTCTCCGCGAACTCGGTCGCCTCCGGCTGGTACCCGATCGGCTCGCACTCCCTCGAGATCACGCTCGAGCCGGGCGAGTCCACGAGCTACACCTACGTGCTCGGCTACATCGAGAACCCCCAGGACGAGAAGTGGGCCCCGGCCGACGAGGCCGCCGGCATCGAGGCGCTGCAGGTCATCAACAAGACCCGCGCCCACGAGCTGCTCAGCCGCTTCGCGACCAACGAGCAGACCGACGCCGCCTTCGAGGCGCTCCGCACGTACTGGACCAACCTGCTGTCGACCTACACGGTGACGAGCACGGACGACAAGCTGGACCGGATGGTCAACATCTGGAACCAGTACCAGTGCATGGTCACGTTCAACATGTCCCGGTCGGCATCGTTCTTCGAGACGGGGATCGGCCGCGGGATGGGCTTCCGCGACTCCAACCAGGACCTGCTCGGGTTCGTCCACCTCATCCCCGAGCGGGCCCGTGAGCGCATCCTCGACATCGCCGCGACCCAGTTCCCCGACGGGTCGGCGTACCACCAGTACCAGCCGCTCACGAAGCGCGGGAACAACGACATCGGCTCGGGCTTCAACGACGACCCGCTGTGGCTCGTGCTCGGCGTGGCCGCGTACGTCAAGGAGACCGGCGACTTCGGGATCCTCGACGAGAGCGTCCCGTTCGACAACGACGAGGCACTCGCCGACACCCTGTTCGAGCACCTGACGCGCTCGTTCAACTTCACGGTCGAGAACCTCGGACCGCACGGCCTGCCGCTCATCGGCCGCGCCGACTGGAACGACTGCCTGAACCTCAACTGCTTCTCGACCGAGCCGGGCGAGTCGTTCCAGACGACCGAGAACCAGGCCGGCGGCGTCGCCGAGTCGGTGTTCATCGCCGCCCAGTTCGTCTACGCCGGGCCGGAGTACGCCGAGCTGGCCGAGCGCCGCGGGCTGCACGACGTCGCTGCCAAGGCCCGTCAGGCCGTCGAGGACATGCGGGCCACGGTGCTCAGCCACGGCTGGGACGGCGAGTGGTTCCTGCGCGCCTACGACTTCTACGGCAACAAGGTGGGGACCGACGAGAAGTCCGAGGGCAAGATCTGGATCGAGCCCCAGGGCTTCGCGGTCATGGCCGGGATCGGCACCGAGACCCCGGCCGACGGTGGCCCGTCCGTCGCCGAGCGCGCCCTGACCTCGGTCAACGAGCTGCTCGCGACCGACCACGGCATGGTGCTCCAGTACCCCGCGTACACGAGCTACCAGATCGAGCTCGGCGAGGTCTCCACGTACCCGCCCGGGTACAAGGAGAACGGCGGCATCTTCTGCCACAACAACCCCTGGGTCATCATCGGCGAGACGGTCGTCGGCAACGGTGCGCGCGCGTTCGACTACTACAAGCGCATCACGCCGGCGTACCGCGAGGACATCTCCGACGTCCACAAGCTCGAGCCGTACGTGTACGCCCAGATGATCGCGGGCAAGCAGGCCGTCCGGCACGGCGAGGCCAAGAACTCCTGGCTCACCGGCACGGCCGCCTGGAACTTCGTCGCGGTCAGCCAGTACCTGCTCGGCGTCCGTCCCGGCTACGACGGCCTCATCGTCGACCCGCAGATCGGCCCCGAGGTCCCGCAGTTCACCGTGACCCGCTCCGCGCGGGGCGCCACGTACGAGATCACCGTCACGAACTCCGGCACCCCCGGGGCCCGCGGCGCGCTGGTCGTCAACGGCACCCCGATCGTGGGCAACACGGTCCCGTACGCGCCTGCCGGCTCGACGGTCACGGTCGAGGTCACCGTCTGACCCTCGGGTCGGGCGGTACGCAGGAGGGCACGCCAGGATGCGGTACGGACACTTCGACGACGCTGCGCGCGAGTATGTGATCACCCGCCCGGACACCCCCCGGTCGTGGAGCAACTACCTCGGGTCGCGGCTGTACGGCGGGATCGTCACGCAGAACGGCGGCGGGTACAGCTTCTTCCGGTCGGGCGGCACCGGCAGGCTCCTGCGGATGCGCTTCAACGGCGTGCCGCAGGACGAGCCGGGCCGGTTCGTCTACCTGCGCGACGACGCGACGGGCGACTACTGGTCAGCGACGTGGCAGCCGGTCGGCAAGCCGCTCGACGGGCCGGACGCGTACCGGGCGGAGGTCCGGCACGGTCTCGGGTACTCGGTGTTCGACGCGTCGTACGCGGGCATCGACTCCGAGCTGACGATGTTCGTGCCGGAGGGCCAGGCGTTCGAGCACTGGGCGCTGACGATCACCAACCCCGGCCCGACGCCGCGCACGCTGTCGGTGTTCTCGTACGCCGAGCTCGCCAACGAGTGGAGCTACCGCCAGGACCTCGAGAACCTGCAGTACAGCCAGTACGTCGTGCAGGCGACCTACCGCGACGGGTTCATCCACCGTCGCAACTCGACCCGCGACGCGTTCAGCGAGTGCTGGTTCGCGCTGACGGGCGCCGAGGTGGCGTCGTTCGACACCGACCGGGACGTGTTCCTCGGCCCGTACCGGACGCAGTCCGCACCCCTCGCGGTCGAGCGCGGCGAGTGCTCGGGCAGCGAGACCGTCGGCGACAACGCGTGCGCGTCGCTGCACGCGCGCGTCGAGCTCGCGCCGGGCGAGTCCCGCCAGGTCGTGTTCACGCTCGGGGTCGGCTCGCCCGACGCGCCGTGGACCGACGGCACCGAGACCGTGCGTCCCGGCCGGGAGGTCGTGGCCGAGTACACCCGGCCGGAGCGCCTGGCGGCCGAGCTCGAGGCGATCCGCACCGGGTGGGCGGACCGGCTCGCGCCCCTGCAGGTCCGCACGCCCGACCCGCAGCTCGACTCGATGGTCAACGTCTGGCACGCGTACCAGACCCACATGACGTTCAGCTGGTCGCGGGGCGTGTCCCTCATCGAGGCAGGCGACCGCGACGGGCTCGGTTACCGCGACACGGCCCAGGACATCCTCTCCGTCGTCCACGCGATCCCCGAGGCGGCCCGCGAGCGCCTCGACCTGCTCCTCACCGGCCAGACCGCCGAGGGCGGCGCGCTGCCGCTCATCAAGCCGCTCACCCACACGCCCGGCAAGGAGCCGACGCCGACCCTCGAGCAGTACCGCAGCGACGACGCCCTGTGGCTGCCGCTGTCGGTCGCGTCACTCGTCCACGAGACCGGCGAGCTCGACTACCTCGACTCGGTGCTCCCCTACGCGGACGCGGGCCAGGACACGGTGCTCGGCCACCTCGTCCAGGCGCTGCGGTTCTCGCTCGAGCACCGCGGCAAGCACGGGCTCGTGCAGGGCCTCGCGGCGGACTGGAACGACTGCCTCCAGTTCGGCGTCGAGGGTGAGTCGATGTTCTCGACGTTCCTGCTCGCCAACGGTCTGCGTCAGGTCAGTGAGCTCGCGGCCCGCATCGACCAGGGCGAGGTCGCGGCGTGGTGCGTCGGTCAGCTCGCGAGCGTCCTCGACGCGATCGACGGCGCGTGGGACGGCGCCTGGTACATCCGCGGGATCTCCGCCGTCGGCACCCCGCTGGGCTCGTCGGACGCCGACGAGGGCCGCATCTACCTCGAGCCGAACGTCTGGGCGGTCATCTCGGGGGCGGCCGGTCCCACGCGCGCACGCCTCGCCATGGACTCGGTCCACGAGCACCTCGCGTCGGAGCACGGCATCGCCCTGTGCGACCCGCCGCACACCCACCCGGTCGAGGGCATCGGGCTGTCGCTGCTCGTCTTCCCGCCGGGGCTCAAGGAGAACGGCGGCATCTTCTGCCACGCGAACTCCTGGGCGATCGTCGCCGAGGCGATGCTCGGGCACGGCGACCGCGCGTACGAGTACTACCGCGCGTACCTGCCCGCCCGCTACGAGGACGACGCCGAGACCCACCAGGTCGAGCCGTACGTCTACAGCCAGTTCACGCACGGTCCCGCGTCGCCCCGCTTCGGCCAGTCCCGCAACCCGTGGCTCACGGGCACCGCGAGCTGGACGTACGTCGCGGTCACGCAGCACATCCTCGGCATCCGCCCCAAGCCCGAGGGGATCAAGATCGACCCGGCGATCCCCACGGCCTGGGACGGCTTCGAGGTGCAGCGACGGTTCCGTGGCCGCCACGTGACGATCCGGGTGACGAACCCGAACCACGTGTCCCGCGGCGTCGCGATGATGACCGTCGACGGGACGTTCGTCGACGGCGACGTCGTGCCCGACGCCCTTCTCCAGGACGGCTCGGTCGTCGACGTGGTGCTCGGATGACCGCCACGGCAACCCGCGCACCCGTGGCCCGGCCGGACGTCGTCGACGACCCGCGCGTCGTCACGCTGCGCTCCGCCGGCTGGGAGCTCGGCGTGCTGCCCGCGACGGGCGCATCCCTCGCGTTCGGCCGCATCCTGGTCGACGGCGAATGGGTCGACCTGCTGCGCCCGACCCGACCCGGCAGCTACGGCCGCCCCGAGAAGTGCGCGAGCTTCCCCCTCGTCCCGTGGTCCAACCGGATCCGGGACGGCATCCTGACCTTCCGCGGCCGCACCTGGCAGCTCGCCCGCACAGCGGCCGACGCGACGGCGATCCACGGCGCGGTCCTCGAGTACGGCTGGCGCGTCGCGGGTCTCACCGAGTCCAGCGTCGACCTCGAGCTCGACACCACGGACCTCACCGGCGTGAACTTCCCGTGGCGCTTCCGTTCGCGCATCAGCTACGCGCTGACCGACAGCGCCCTCACCGTCACCACGGTCCTCGAGAACATCGACTCCGAGCCGTTCCCCGCCGGCTTCGGCCACCACCCGTACTTCCAGCGGCGCCTCCAGCCCGGCCGGCCCGACGCCGTCCTCCAGGTCCCGGTCGACCGCGGCTACGCCCTCGACCGCGCGATCGCCGTCGGCCCCGCGGGCGACGTGCCCGTCCGCGCCGACTACCGCTCGCCGCGCCCGCTCGGGACCGCGTTCGTCGACGACGTGCTCACCGCGCGGCGCCCCGGCGAACCGGTCCGGATCCACTACCCCGAGCAGGGCGTCGACGTGCGCCTCGACGCGGACGAGGCGTTCTCGCACCTCGTCGTGTACGTGCCGCGTGGCCGGTCGTACTTCGCGGTCGAGCCGGTCACGAACGTCAACGGCGGCTTCGCGCTGCACGACGACGGCGTGCCCGGGACCGGCGTGTTCGTGCTCGAGCCGGGCGAGTCCCGGTCGGCGTCGTTCACGATCGGGGTGGACGGGATCGGGTAGGTCGCTTCTTGGCGCGACGCGGCGCGGGTTGTGGGCGGTGTGGAGGCGCCGGGCGCGGCCAGGTATGCTGGTCCGCGCGTCGCCCGGTCAGTGCGGGGCAGCGCGAGTGCAGGGCATGCGGGTGTAGTTCAGTGGCAGAACTTCAGCTTCCCAAGCTGATAGCGCGAGTTCGATTCTCGTCACCCGCTCCACGTAGATGCGCAGTTCAGAGCGTTACACATCCCCTCAAACTGAGTTGCGCTACCTTGGGTGTGGTCGTCATGCACCATTACGCACCATAGCGAGGTCGGAAGCACCGTGGGCAACCGTCGCGGACACCGCTCGTTCGGCACTGTCCGGAA
>DASVMA010000058.1:0-4599 GCA_036384595.1 Cellulomonas sp.
CGAGGCGCGGGCGCGCAGCATGGACTCGGTGCGTCGTGCCGTGGGGCGCGATTCGTTGCGCGATCAGGCCTGACGACGACGATTCGTTGCGCGGGCCACCTCGAGGACCGCTCGGGCCAGCGCGAGCCGCAGCATCCCGCGCAGCACCGGAGCCAGCAGAGGGCCGGTCACGGCGGCCGGGAGCGGTCCGACGAGGTGGACGCGCTCGCTCCAGGTCACGAGGGTCCGGCCCGGGCCGGCGCCCGCGACCTCGATCCGCGCCTCCCCGAGGAGCAGCGGTCCCTGCTTGGTGAACACCGCCACGCCGGGCGCGTCGTCCGCCGGAGGATCGAAGCGGTCGATGCGCATGCGGTCGACCAGACCGGGCGCCCCGCGCCGCGCGAACGGACCGGAGGCAGCCACGACCGTGGTACCGAGCCGGGGTGGCCCCGGGGGAGCGTCGACGCGCGTCAGGGGGATCCACCGCGCGTGATGACGGGCGTCGACGAGGAGGTCCCACGCGGCGGCGGCGTCGAGCGGCAGCACACGCACCACGCTGACCTCGTACGACGCGGGTCGGACGGCCATCAGTACCCCCTACGGGATCGGGACGTGCAGGCTCGCCACGGTAACGTGAGGGTCATGGAGACACGAGTGCTGGGCAGGACGGGCCGCTCGGTGTCCGTCATCGGGCAGGGCTGCTGGCAGCTCGGTGCGGACTGGGGAACGGTCGACGACGACGCGGCACTTGCCATCCTCGCTGCCGCGGTCGACGCCGGCGTGACGTTCCTCGACACCGCCGACGTGTACGGCGACGGCCGCAGCGAGAAGTTCGTCGGGCGCTTCCTCGCCTCGCGCCCCGGGCACGAGATCACGGTCGCGACGAAGATGGGCCGCCGCGCCGACCCGCACGTCGCCGGCGCGTACACGCTCGACAGCTTCCGCGCCTGGACGGACCGCTCGCGCACCAACCTCGGCGTCGACATCCTCGACCTCGTCCAGCTGCACTGCCCGCCCACCGAGGTCTACGGCCTCGACTCGACGTACGACGCGCTCGACACCCTCGTGGACGAGGGCCGCATCGCCGCGTACGGCGTCTCGGTCGAGACGGTCGACGAGGCCCTCGCCGCCATCGCGCGGCCGCACGTCGCGAGCGTCCAGATCATCCTCAACGTGTTCCGCCGCAAGCCGCTCGAGCGCGTCCTGCCCGCCGCCCTGGCCGCCGGGGTCGGGATCATCGCGCGCGTCCCGCTCGCGAGCGGCCTCCTCACCGGCCGGTACGACGAGGCCACGACCTTCGCCGCGGACGACCACCGCACCTACAACCGGCACGGCGAGGCGTTCGACGTCGGCGAGACGTTCGCGGGCGTCCCGTACGAGGTCGGGGTCCGGGCGGCCCGCGAGGTCGCGGCCTTCACGCCGGCGGGCGCGACGACGGCCCAGCTCGCGCTGCGCTGGATCATCGACCAGCCGGGCGTCTCCACGGTCATCCCCGGTGCCAGCCGGCCCGAGCAGGCCCGGGCCAACGCCGCGGCAGCCGACCTCGCGCCGCTCGACGCGGCCACGCTGGCCGGCCTCGAGGCCGTGTATGACGGGTCGATCCGGGAGCACGTGCACGCCCGCTGGTGAGCTTCACCGGCGCGCACATCTCGGGGGCCGGTTCTCGCGAGATGACGCGCTTCTGAGTGGAAGACTCACGCATGGCCGTCGCGGATCTACCTGGCACTGAGTCCCGGCGCGACCGCTGGGAGGTGGCAGCCGACGTGCCGTTGACCGCGGCCGCCGTCGTCTTCCTGGTGGCATACGCGTGGCCGATCCTGGACACGGCCATGCCCGCGCCCTGGCCCAGCATCTGCCGGTTCGCCACCTGGGCGACCTGGGGGATGTTCGCCGTCGACTTCTTGGTCAGGCTCCTGCTGTCGCGTGATCGCTGGCTGTTCGTCCGCAGCAACCCGCTGGACCTTGCCGTGGTCGCTCTCCCGCTGCTTCGGCCGTTGCGGCTGCTTCGGCTGGTGACGTTGCTCGCGGTCTTGAACCGGTATGCCGGTGGCTCGCTGCGGGGGAGGGTCGCGGTCTACGTCGCCGGGTCCACGACTCTCGTCCTGTTCGTCGCTTCCCTCGCCCTGCTCGACGCCGAGCGCGGCCAGGCGGGTGCCACGGTGCTGACCTTCGGCGACGCCGTCTGGTGGGCCATCACCACGGTCACGACGGTGGGCTACGGGGACTATGCGCCCGTCACCACGACGGGTCGCTTCATCGCTGCCGGGCTGATGCTCGCGGGCATCGCGTTGCTCGGGGTCGTCACGGCGTCGCTCGCGTCGTGGTTGATCGACCGTGTCCGGGCAGTGGAGGCGGAGTCTCAGGCGGCGACTCGGCGCGATGTCGCCGAGCTCGCCAAGGAGATCGCGTCACTGCGCGACGAGCTGGCGAGAGCGCGGGCCGATCGGTGAGACGCCGGGACCGCCAGGACTAGACGCCGCGCTCGACCTGGCGCGGAGTGCTTCCTGGAGCGACGACCTCGATGACCTCCGGGAACCGTGCCGGCGCCGGACCGAACGCGAGGCGGGCGCCCTCGACGACCGTCTTGCCGAGCGCGCGCGCACCGGCGACGCCGATGACCGCGCCGATGCCGAACGGTGCGAGCCGCCCGACCCCCAGCGCGCTCTGCCGGAGGGCCTGTCGGCGGATGAGCCGCTTGGTCAGCGTGGTGTTGACCTTCGCGATCGTCGTCGTCGGCATGTGCGTGAGGAGCGTCCGGGCGAAGTGCACCGAGCTGATCTCGGCCGCATCGGCGACGGCCTTGGCCCCCGCGTCGCCGAGGATCGTGGCCAGCACGAGCGCGCGGCGCCGGGGCACGTCCTGGACATCGATCCCGTGGACGCTCGC
This sequence comes from Cellulomonas sp., assembly GCA_036384595.1. Lineage (GTDB taxonomy): Bacteria > Actinomycetota > Actinomycetes > Actinomycetales > Cellulomonadaceae > Cellulomonas_A. Next base: position 2,866 of record DASVMA010000058.1, read on the forward strand.
GACCCCGAGCGAGAACGCCGCCGACGCGCCGAAGAACGTCGCGACGTCGCCCACCGTCAGGGCGAGGGCGAAACTGGTCCCGACGGCGGGTGCCGCCGCGGCCGCGCCGACCGCGGCGCCCGCTCCCTGGATGACGCGCAGGTACTCGCGCTCGAGGATGGTCACGAGCTGGTCGGGGGTCGCGTAGGGGTTGCGCCGCCGCAGCTGGTCGACGTGCTCGTGGATCTTCGCGCCGGGGATCGTCACGGCCTTCTCGATCGCCGACTCGAGAATGCTGAGGCGCGGACGGGTCAGGTCGACGGACTGCCAGCGCGAGGCCTCGGCGTCGGTCGGTCGGCTCAGCCCGCGGGCCATCAGTCCTCCCCAGCGATCGTCAGGTGGGTGCTCGCCCCGTGCTGGAGCGTGCGCCCGACCGTGCAGTGCAGGTCGACGGCGCGGTGGACGATCGCGACGAGCCGCTCTCGCTGGGACTCGTCGAGTCCCGACAGGTCGACGACCAGCTCCTCGTGCAGCTCCGGGTAGCGGTCCTGCTCGGGGTCGCTCGGCCCCGACACGCGGACGGTCACCGGCACGTCGTCGCCGAGGCGGTGCGCGAGAGCCGTGTCGGCGCTCATCCCGGCACACCCGGCCAGGGCGATCTTCAGCAGCTCACCGGGCGTGAACACCGCACCCGCCGTGACCGGACCGATCAGGACCTCGGCGCCGCGCGAGCTGCGTCCGGTGTACGTGCGCCGGCCGGTCCGCTCGACCCACAGCTCCGCGGGTGCGTCGTCATCGAAGCTGGGCGACGCGACCGCATGCAGCGCCGGTGCGGGGGTCTCGACCATGGGCGAGGCATCCTCAGTGCTCATGGCGCGATCTTGCCATGGGACCTTCGCCTCGGCTCGCGGTCGGCGGCCGTCCTCGGCGGTTGACGCGGAGATGAACTCTGGCCGAACGTCGAACGGAATGCCTGTTCAGCGGGCAGATCGACCGGGATAGTGCCGACGTGGACTCCACCCAGATCGCCTTGTTCAACGCCGGGACGCGTGGTGCGCTCCGCGGCTTCACCGCGGTCGCCAGCCCGACGGTGCGGACCCTCGCGCACCCCGTCGAGGCCGTCGACGTCACGATGACCGTCGCGCGCCTCGAGCAGCTGTTCCGTCCGATGGACGTCGCGAGCGTCGTCGTCCTCGACTACGCAGCCCCCGAGGCCGTCGGCCTCATCACGCGCGACCGGTTCATGGCCGTGATGTCCGGGCGCCTCGGCTACGGGCGGGCCATGCTCTCGCGGAAGACGGTCGCCGAGATCACCGACTGGCAGCCGCTCGTCGTGGAGCCCGACGCGCTCGTGTCCGAGGCGGCGATCGTCGCGATGTCGCGGACCACCGAGCGGCGGTACGACGACGTCCTCGTGCGGGCCCACGTCTGGTCGGTCGTGTCGACGTCGGACCTGGTCCGGTCGCTCTCGACGGTGCTGGCCGTCCGCTCCCTGCACGACGCGCTCACCGGCCTCGCCAACCGCGACCTGGTGCTCCGCCGCCTGCGCCAGCACTGCGGTGCGGTCACGGACACCCCCGAGCGCGTGGCCCTCGTCCTCATGGACGTCGACGACCTCGCGACGGTCAACGACCGCCTGGGCGTCTCGACCGGCGACGCCCTCCTCGCGGCGATCGCCACCCGGCTGACGCGCGCCGCACCTCCGCTGGCCGACGTGGGTCGCATCTCGGGGGACGAGTTCGTGCTCGTCGTCCG
>DASVMA010000059.1:0-17631 GCA_036384595.1 Cellulomonas sp.
GCGTTCTGCGCGATCTCCCGGATCGAGGCACCCATCTGCTCCGCACCCGCCGCCACCGTCTGCACGTTCCGGCTCACCTGCTCCGCCGCAGCCGCCACCACCCCCGCCTGCACACTCGTCTCCGCCGACCCCGCCGACACCCGCGCCGACGACGCCGACATGTCCTGCGACGTGGACGCCATGCCCTGGGCGGTCTGCATGAGGACCGTCATCGTGTCGCGCAGCACGACCGTGGCGCGGTCGATCGACGCGGCCGCCTGGCCGATCTCGTCGTTGCGGTCGAGGCCCGTGCTCCGGGTCAGGTCGCCCGATGCCAGCCCTTCGGCGACGTACTGCACGCGCCCGAGCGAGCGGCTGACCCGTCCGGCCATCCAGATGCCCACGCCGATCGGCATGACGACGCCGAACACCGCGACGGAGGTCGTGATCGCGTCGAGGCCCGCCCGCACGGCCACGACGATCAGGGGCACCACGGCCCAGCCGACCGTCAGCATGAGCTTCGTCAGGAAGGAGGCGTCCGAGAGCCAGCCGACGAACCCGCCGCTGCGCTGAGAAGTCGTCGTCGGCTGCGAGCCGCGCTGTGTCGAGCCGGCCATGAGTGCTCCCTGGGGACCTGCGTGAGTGAACCGTCCTCCCCGTCGGCCGCGCGCGGCCGATCGTGAGTGATTCGGAGCTCCGACCGAACCCGCGGCCCGGGGTTGGCGGGGGGCCGTAGTGTCGATGTCGTGGCACCCGGACAACGCGTCGCCCTCGCGCTCGGCAGCGGTGGCGCGCGCGGGTACGCCCACATCGGCGTCATCGCGGTCCTGGAGGAGCGCGGCTACGACATCGTCAGCGTCGCCGGCTCGTCGATGGGCGCCCTGGTCGGAGGCCTGCACGCCGCGGGCACCCTCGGCCCGTACACCGAGTGGGCCCGCACCGTCACCCATCGTGACGTCCTGCGCCTGCTGGACCTCTCGATCAAAGGGCCCGGCGCGATCCGTGGCGACAAGATCCTGGCTCGGGTCAGCGAGCTGCTGGGCACGGCGCTGATCGAGAACCTGGCGATCCCCTTCACGGCGGTCGCGACCGACCTGCTCGCCCGCAGGGAGGTCTGGTTCCAGCAGGGGCGCATGGACGCGGCGATCCGGGCGTCGATCGCGCTGCCGGGCTTCTTCACCCCGGTGATGGTCGGTGGCCGCATGCTCGCCGACGGCGGCTTGATCAACCCCGTCCCCGTCGCGGCGCTCACCGGGGCGCACGCCGACCTCACCGTGGCGGTCTCGCTCGGCGGTGAACGGACCCGCAGCCCAGGGCACGAGTACGCGGCGCTGCGGCCTGCCGAGGAGCTGCTGGGCCGGGTGCGGCGCACCGTCGGTCAGGTCCGCGACCTCGAGCTGCCGCGGTTCCAGGCGGGCCACCGGGTCCCCGGGCACGGCGCGCCGCCTGTCGTCATGCCGCCGATCGAGCCTGTCGACCTCGTGCCGCCGTTCCCGCCCGGGCTGCGGACGGTCGACGTCATGAACCTGTCGCTCGAGGCGATGCAGAGCGTCCTGACGAGGTACCGGCTCTCCGGCTACCCGCCCGACGTGCTGGTCACCGTGCCGAGCGACGCGTGCCGCACGATGGACTTCCACCTGGCCGCCGACATGATCCAGCTCGGCCGCGACCTGGCGATCGAGGCGCTCGACGCGACCGCGAACAACGGGTCGGCGCACGGCCCGGCATCTCCCGCCGCGGGTTGACCGGCCCTCAGCGCAGCGTCCGACCACCCCTGCTCCGCAGGCTCGAGCCCACCAGGTAGGCGCCGAGCGCGCCGAGCGCCGCGAACCCGGTGCGCACCAACGGCTCCTCCCACGAGCGGTACTGCCGCGAGTCGGCCGCGACGACCCGGCCGACCCCGCCGATCAGCGCAGCGGCGATGGTGCCCGCGACGAGCCGGTTGCCGACCCGTTCGAGCTGCGTGACCAGCGGCCTGAGCTCGTCGGTCCGCAGGTGGACGTCGAACCCGCCCTGCTCGAGGACCGCGAGCGCCCGGCGCAGGTGGTCGGGCGCGTCGGCGCCGAGCTGGAGGGCGTCGGTCAGGATCGCCCGGAGCGAGCGGGCGACGGCGTCCGGGGCGAAGCTCTCGAGCACGAGGCGGCGGATGAAAGGCGTCAGGACGCCCCACAGGTCGAACGCGGGGTCGAGCTGGCGGCCGAGCCCGTCGACCATGACGAGCACCTTGAGCAGCAGGGCCATCTCGCGCGGGAGCTGGAGGTGGTGGGCACGCAGCACCGCGATGACCTCCGCGATGAGCTCGGCGGTCGGGATCTCGGCGAGCGGACGGGCTGCGTAGTGCCGCACGAGCCGGTCGAGGGAGGAGCGCAGCGCGTCGCGGTCCCGGGGGCGGGACTGGCCGCACATGTCGAGGACCGCCCGGGTCAGCCGGTCGGCGTCCTTGCGGGTCACGGCGACCAGCACGCGGACCAGCTGGGTGCGCAGCGTGTCGTCGAGGACGCCGACCATGCCGAAGTCGATGAGCCCGATCCTGCCGTCGGCCTCGACGAACAGGTTCCCCGGGTGGGGGTCGGCATGGAAGTAGCCGTCCTCGAAGATCATCGTGCACAGCAGCTCGGCCGAGCGGATGGCAAGGTCCGTGCGGTCGATCCCGGCTGCGTCGAGCGCGGCGACGTCGTTGACCTTGATGCCGCGCACGCGCTCGAGGGTCAGCACCCGGGACGTCGTGCGCTCCCGGACGACCACGGGGATGTGGATCCGCGGGTCGGCCGCGAGCTGCTCGGCGAAGCGCTCCGCGTGGCGCGCCTCCTGGAGGTAGTCGAGCTCGGCCCGCATCGTGTCGCTGAACTCCTCGACGAGCCCGACCACGTCGTACTCGCGCGCCGGCGCCCAGGTGCGGCTGGCGATCTCGGCGAGCTCCCGGAGGATCTCCAGGTCCAGCGTGACGCTCTCGACCGCGCCGGGCCGCCGGACCTTGACGACGACCTCGACGTCGTCGATCAGCGCGGCGTGCGCCTGCCCGATGGACGCGCTCGCGAGGGGGACGTCGTCGAACGCCGTGAAGGCCTCGTCGGGGCCCTCACCGAGCTCGTCACGGATCACCTCACGCACCACCTCCGCCGGCACGGGCGTCGCGGCGTCCTGCAGCTTGGCGAGCTCCGCGACGTACGCGGGCGGCAGCAGGTCCGCGCGGGTCGAGAGGATCTGCCCGAGCTTGACGAACGTCGGCCCCAGCTCCTCCGCCATGGCACGCACCCGCTCGGCCTGAGTCAGGTGCTGCGACGCGGGAGCGACCCTGCCCCCGAACGTGGACCGCAGCCCGGGGCCGACCGCACCGAGCAGCGAGCCCCACCCGTACCGCGTGATCGTCTCGACGATCTCGCGGTACCTGCTCCGTCGCCCGCTCATGGCGCCCTCATCCCGGCCTGCCTGCCCGGCACGAGCAGGTCCCCATGTCAGCAAGTTAGTCGCGCGCCGCAACCGCCGCCCGGGACGGCGCCCCCGGTGGCAGAGTGGACAGCATGGCGAGCGCCAGCCTCGAGACCGACCCCTCGCTCGTGGACGCCCGGACCGTGCTGCGCAGGGTGCGGTCCGACCCGGATCTCGGCCTGTCGGCGGACGACGCGGCGCAGCGCCTGGCCACGGTGGGCCCGAACGAGATCACGACCGCGAAGCCGGTGTCGTCGTGGCACAAGCTCGTCGCCCAGTTCCGCGACCCGCTCATCTACCTGCTGCTCGCCGCGATCGTCATCGCGGTCGTCGCCTGGTGGGCGGAGGGCGCCCACGGGCTTCCGTTCGACGCTCTCGTCATCGCCGTCATCGTCGTGGCGAACGCGATCCTCGGCTACGTGCAGCAGGCCCGGGCGGAGAACGCGGTCGCGGCGCTCGCGCGGATGACGGCGACCACCGCGACGGTCATGCGTGACGGGGTCCAGGTGCGGGTCCCGACGCGCGAGCTCGTGCCCGGGGACCTGCTGCTCCTGGCCGAGGGCGACACCGTCGCGGCGGACGCCCGGCTCATCTCCGCGGCCACCCTGAGGGTCGCGGAGTCCTCCCTCACCGGGGAGAGCGAACCGGTCCTCAAGGACGCCCGGACGCTGCCCGAGCCCGCCGCGCTCGGGGACCGGTTCGACATGGTCTTCAACGGCACCGCCGTCACGCAGGGCGTCGGCCGGGCGGTCGTGACCAGCACCGGGATGGCGACCCAGATGGGTCAGATCGCGGACCTGCTGCACGCCACCCACGAGGGCCCGACGCCGCTCCAGCGGGAGATCTCGCACGTCGGGCGGATGCTCGGCATCGCCGTGATCGCGATCGCCGTCGTGGTGATCGGGACCATCTTCCTGGTCTTCGGCGTGCACTCGCTGGGCGACGTCGTCACGGCCCTGCTCCTGGGTGTGTCCCTCGCCGTCGCCGCGGTGCCCGAGGGCCTGCCCACGATCCTCACCGTCGTGCTCGCGCTCGGCGTGCAGCGCATGGCGGACCGGCACGCGATCGTCAAGAACCTGTCGTCGGTCGAGACCCTCGGCTCGGCGTCGGTCATCTGCTCGGACAAGACGGGGACCCTGACCAAGGGCGAGATGACCATCGGGTGCATCGTCACCGCGTCGGGCGAGGTCACGATCACCGGCGCGGGGTACCGGCCCGACGGGCAGGTCGTCCACGACGGCGCCGCGCTCGTCGTCGGCAGCGACCTGTGGAACGAGACCGCGCTCGTGCTCGGCGGCGGCAGCCTCGCGAACAACGCGACGCTGCGCCAGGAGGACGGCGAGTGGGTCATCCAGGGCGACCCCACGGAGGCCGCGTTCATGGTCGCGGAGATCAAGCTCGGCACGCGGGACGACCGCACGGCACGGTTCCAGCGGCAGGGTGAGATCCCCTTCACGTCCGAGCGCAAGATGATGACGAGCCTCGAGGCCGACGCCCAGCGCGCGGGCCGGCTCGCGGTGGTGACGAAGGGCGCCCCGGACGTGCTCCTCGACCGGTGCTCGCACGTGCAGGTCGCCGATCGCCACGTGCTGCTCGACATCGACGGCAGGGCCCGGATCCTGCGGGACGTCGAGCGCCTGTCCGACGAGGCGTTCCGCACCCTCGGCGTGGCCTACCGGCCGCTCGACGTCTGGGCGGCCCCGGCGCTCGACGACTCCCTCGAGCGAGGCCTGGTCTACGCGGGCACGGCGGGGATCATCGACCCGCCCCGCGCCGAGGCGGCCCTGGCGGTCGCCGATGCCCACCGGGCCGGGGTCCGGGTCATCATGATCACCGGCGACCACCCCCGGACGGCGAGCCGCATCGCACGCGACCTCGGGATCGTGGAGCCCGAGCCCGTCGCGGTGACCGGTCTCGAGCTGGACCGGCTCGACGCGGACCAGCTGCGCGAGACGGTGCGCCACCGGTCCGTGTACGCCCGCGTGACGCCGCAGCACAAGCTGCGCATCGTCGACGCCCTCCAGGCCGACCACCACGTCGTGGCCATGACCGGCGACGGCGTCAACGACGCGCCCGCGCTCAAGGCCGCCGACATCGGGGTCGCGATGGGGCTGACCGGCACCGAGGTCACCAAGGAAGCGGCGAACATGATCCTCGCCGACGACAACTTCGCGACGATCGTCCAGGCGGTCCGCGAGGGGCGCGGCATCTTCCTCAACATCAAGAAGTTCCTGCGCTACCTGCTGTCGTCGAACATGGGCGAGGTCCTCACCGTCTTCCTGGGGGTGGTCCTCGCGGGCGTCCTGGGGCTGGCCCACGTCGACGGCACCGTCGCGCTGCCCCTGCTGGCGACCCAGATCCTGTGGATCAACCTGCTCACCGACAGTGCACCCGCCCTGGCGATGGGCGTCGACAACGAGGCCGAGGACGTCATGAGTCGCCCGCCGCGGTCGCTCCAGGACCGCGCGATCGACGGTCGCATGTGGGGCGGCGTCATCCTCCTGGGCCTCGTCATGGCAGCGGTCACGCTGCTGACCATCGACCTGTTCGCCGCCGGGGGGCTCATCGCGGGCACCCACTCGCTGACCAACGCGCGTACCGCCGGGTTCACCGTCCTCGTGCTCGCCCAGCTCTTCAACGCCCTCAACGCGCGCTCCGAGACCGTGACCGCGTTCCACCGGCTGTTCGCGAACGCGTGGCTGTGGGGGGCCATCGCGCTGTCGACGGCACTGCAGGTCGCCGTCGTGCACCTGCCCGTCCTCAACCACGCGTTCACGACCGCGCCGCTCACCGGCCACCAGTGGCTCGTGTGCGTGGCGATGGCGAGCACCGTGCTCTGGGTCAGCGAGCTCCGCAAGCTGGTCCTGCGACTCGTCGATCGGCTCCGGGACCGACGAGCACACGTTGAGGAGAGTGCGGCATGACGAGTCAGGCCGTCCGGGGCGGCACCTCGGTGGATCGACTGCTCTTCCGCTTCATGCTGCTCTCGGTGACCGCAGCCGTCGTGACCATCGCCCTCAAGATCGGGGCCGCCGTCATCACCGGGTCGGTCGGCTTCCTGTCCGACGCGATGGAGTCCGGCGTCAACCTCATCGCTGCGGTCGTCGCCCTCTTCGCGCTGCGGGTCGCTGCACGTCCGTCCGACGCGAGCCACCACTTCGGCCACGGCAAGGCCGAGTACCTGTCGGCCCTCGTCGAGGGCGCGATGATCTTCGTCGCCGCGACCGCGATCGTCTGGACGTCGATCCAGCGGCTCCTCGCGCCGGCCCCGGTGCTGAAGCCAGGGATCGGGCTCGCGCTGTCGACCGTCGCCTCGCTGGTCAACCTCGGCGTCGGTCTCGCGCTGCAACGTGTGGGCCGCGCGCACCGGTCGGCGACCCTCGTCGCCGACGGCAAGCACCTCCTGACCGACGTGTGGACGTCGGTCGGCGTCCTGGTCGGCATCGCCCTGGTCGCCGTGACAGGCTGGCAGCCGCTCGACCCGATCGTGGCGCTGGCGGTCGGCGTGAACATCCTCTGGACCGGCTACCGCCTGCTGCGCGGATCCGTCAGCGACCTGCTCAGTGCGACCCTCCCCGAGCACGAGCGCGTGCAGATCGAGACGGTCCTGGAGCGGTACCGCACCGCGCACGGTGTGGCGTTCGACCCGCTGCGCACGGTCGAGTCCGGTCGCCAGCGGTTCGTGTTCGCCGTCCTGACCGTCCCGGCGGACTGGACCGTGAAGGCTGCGCACGACATGACCGAGCAGCTCGAGGCCGACATCGACGAGATCCTGCCCGGGACCGAGACGTTCGTCCACGTCGAGCCGCAGGTCGCGCCGCACGCCGCGCCGGAGGCCGTCGCCTCGGGGTGAGAGGCCGCTGAGTCGCGGGCTCGGTCTGTGCGAGCATCCTGTCGTGACCACCAGCACGTTGCGCCCCGTGCGCGTCCCGCTCAGCGCCTTCGGCCCCGCGTTCGGACTGTCCGGGCTCGCCGGCACGTGGACCGCCGCATCGCACGGCCTGGGCGCACCCGCGCCCGTCGGCACGGCGCTGTGGGTCGTCGCGACCGTGACGTGGGTCGTGACGGCGGCCCGATACCTCGCCCGTCCCGGTGGCCCGCGCGCGATCCTCACGGACCTGCGGCACCCCGCCGTCGGCCCGTTCGCGGCGCTGTTCGCGATCGTCGGCCTGCTGCTCGGCGGGCGGCTGGCCGCCTCGGCACCCCGAGCCGGCGAGGTCCTCGTGTGGACCATGGCGGTGATCGCCGTCGTCTACGCGGCCTGGTTCCTCGCGGAGGTCGTCCAGGGCGGCGGTGCCCTCGACGCCGTGCACGGCGGCCACCTGCTCCCCACCGTGGCGGCCGCCCTCATCTCGGGCCAGTCGCTCGCCGTCGTGGGGGTGCGGCACGTCGCCGTCGGCGCGTGGGCCGTCGGCATCCTGTTCTGGCTCATCGTCGGCACCGTCATCCTCGCCCGGCTCGCGTTCCGCCCGGCCCTGCCCGACGCGCTCGTGCCGACCCTGGCCATCCTCAGCGCCCCGCCTGCGGTTGCCGGCAACGCGTGGTTCGCGCTCAACGGAGGCAAGGTCGACGTCGTCGAGGAGCTGCTGCTGGGCACGTTCATCGTCCTGATGCTCGTGCAGGTGCTCCTCGTCCCGCGCTACGCCCGGCTGACGTTCGGCCTGAGCTTCTGGGCGCTCACCTTCACGGCCGCGTCGAGCGCGACGTTCGCCCTGCACTGGCTCGTGCTCACCCAGCCGGCCGGCCACCGCGTGTGGAGCTGGCTCGTGGTGGCCGCAGCGACGGGTCTGATCGGCTGGGTCGCCGCACGATCCGTCGTGCTCGTCGTCCGCGGCTTCGGCTCTGCGCGGACCATCTGAGAGAATGAGAGTGCTGTCCGCGTCGCGCGGACCGTCGGACCGCCCTGCAGCACGCGGCTCGGACGCCCGCACCACCTCCTGGAGGCTCCCCCTGTCCCCCGCACCTCGGCTCGTCGCATTCGACCTCGACGACACGCTGGCCCCCTCGAAGTCCCCGCTCGACCCGCGCATGGCAGACCTGCTGGTCCGCCTGCTCGACGTCGTCGAGGTGTGCGTGATCTCGGGCGGCCAGTTCGGCCAGTTCCAGATGCAGGTCGTCGACCGCCTCGGCGCGGCGACGCCCGCCCAGCTGGCCCGGCTGCACCTCATGCCCACGTGCGGCACCCAGTACTTCCGCCACACCGGCGAGTCCTGGGACCAGGTGTACGCGCAGAACCTCACCGAGGACGAGAAGTCCCGTGCGCTCGCCGCCGTGACGGAGTCCGCGCAGGCCCTGGGCCTGTGGGAGAGCGAGACCTGGGGTCCGATCCTCGAGGACCGCGGCAGCCAGATCACGTTCTCGGCGCTCGGGCAGGCCGCACCGGTCGCCGCGAAGACCGCCTGGGACCCGACGGGCTCCAAGAAGACGTCACTGCGCGAGGCGGTCGCGGCCCAGCTGCCCGACCTCGAGGTGCGCTCGGGCGGGTCCACATCCGTCGACATCACGCGCAAGGGCATCGACAAGGCCTACGGCATGTCGCGCCTCGCCGAGATGACGGGGATCGACCTGCAAGAGATGCACTTCGTGGGTGACCGGCTCGACGAGGTCGGCAACGACTACCCCGTCAAGGCTCTCGGGGTCCCGTGCCACGCGGTCACCGACTGGGAGAACACCGCCGACTACCTCGACGTCTTCATCCCCGAGCTCACGGCGAACTAGTCGATCGCTCGCCCGGCCGCACCCGCGTCGGCGGAGCCCGCATCGCCGGCCACGGTCAACACGACCTTGCCGACGGCGTGACCCTGGTGCTGGTGCCGCACGGCATCGGCTGCCCGGTGCAGCGGGTAGGTCGCGCCGACCACCGGGGTGACCTGGCCGTCCTCGATGAGTCCCGCGAGCTGGCTCAGGTCGTCGGGACGCACGGTCGAGAACAGCCCGCGGAGCGTGTGGCCGACGAACGGTGACAGCAGGACCGCACCCAGCGACCGTTGGATCCCGCCGAGCCATCGCCCGCCGTTCTCGCCGCCGACGAGGACGAGCGTTCCGTGCGGCGCGAGGACCGTGCGCAACAGCGAGAGCGACCGGTTGCCTGCGGTGTCGACGACGAGGTCGTAGCGGCGACCCACCGCGGCGAGGTCGTCGCTCGTGTAGTCGATGACGTCGTCGGCCCCGAGCGAGCGGACGAGGTCCACCTTGGCGGTGCTGCACACGCCGGTCACCTGGGCGCCGAACGCCGTGGCGAGCTGGACGGCGAACGAACCGACACCTCCACCGGCGCCGATGACGAGAACCTTCTGCCCGGCCTCGACGCGCCCGGCATCGCGCAGCGCCTGCAGGGCGGTGACGCCTGAGACGGGGACGGCGGCAGCCTGCTCGAAGGCGATCGTCGCCGGCAGCACGGCGAGGCTGCCTGGACGCGCGACCGCGTACTCGGCGAACGAGCCGTCGCAGGTGCCGAACACGCGGTCGCCCGGACGCAGCGCCGTCACCTGGGCGCCGACGGCCTCGACGACCCCGGCGACCTCGAGCCCCCGCGTCCGCGCCCGGGGTCCGCGCACGCCGAAGCCCATCGCCCGCATCAGGAACGGCCGGCCGGCCATCAGGTGCCAGACCCCGGCGTCGACGCCGGCAGCGTGCACGCGGATGAGCACGTCGTCGGGGCCGACCGCGGGCCGGTCCACGTCGTCCAGCCGCAGGACGTCCGCGGATCCGTAGGTGTCCTGGACGATGGCCTTCATGAGGGCTCCTCGGAGTCGTCGGGGTACGTGAACACGGCGTCGAGCGGGACGCCGAACGCGCCGGCGATCTGGAAGGCCAGCTCGAGGGAGGGCGAGTACCGCCCCTGCTCGATGGCGATGACGGTCTGGCGGGTGACCCCGGTGCGCCGGGCCAGCTCGGCCTGCGTCATCTCCCCGTGCGCGAACCGCAGCGCCCGGATGGAGTTGGTGATCCGCGTCGGCTTCACCACGGCTGGAACCCTCCGCGGTAGGCGGCGATCTTGGCGGCGGACCCCACGGCGGCCGACAGGACGAACGCGAGGTACGCCGCGTTGGCGATCCAGAACGGGTCGAGCTCGCGCATCGCCAGGACGAGGGCTGCCACGAGGCCGACGACGAGGAACGACTGACCGACGTGCTCCCCGAACCGGTCGATCTCCCGGTCGCGGTCGTCTCGCTGGTCGGCCTCCTGCGGCCAGCGGGCAGCGACGACGACCTTGCCGAGGACGGCTGCGACGACCGCTGCACCGACCGACCACAGCAGCGGTCCGATGTAGGCGACCTCGACGACGGACGCGCCGTGGGCCCGCAGGAGCACGGTCGCGACGTAGCCGCCGTACGCGACGAGGGCGACGACGCCGTAGATCCAGGTGTTCTTCTCGTCGAACGTCATCGCTGCTCCCGTGTCTAAGATGTTTGACATCTAGAACGTATGGCACAGCCGACACCATGTCAAGCATGTTTGACATGCTCGTCGTGTGGCGCGTGCCCCCGCGCGGCACGAGACTGGACCGACAGCGCGTCGCCGTCCCAGGAGGAACCCGTGAGCAGAGCAGTCGGAATCGCCCTCGGCGCCGTGCTCGTCGTCATGGGTGCGGTGTTCACGGTCCAGGGCCTCGGCTACCTCGCGGGGAGCCCGATGACCGGCGTCACGCTCTGGGCGGTCGTCGGCCCGGTCCTCGCCCTCGTCGGCCTCGTCCTCGTCGTGCGGTCCGTCCGCAACCGCTGACGCCCGGGCACCACCCGATGGCGGGGGGCCTCAGGGCGCGACGGAGCCCCGCGACGGCGGGAGCACACCCGCCGCGTCACGCCGCTCGGTGTCGTCCTGCCGCTCGGCGTCGTCCTGCCGCTCGGCGTCGCGTCCACGGCGCGCCGCACGCCCCGGCCCGCGGAGCACCACGTACACCGCGGTCACGACGAGGACGCCGGCGGCGGTGAGGAACGCCGCGCTGGTCGCATCGACGAAGGCCTGCTGCGCGGCGGCGACGAGCCGCTGGCCTGCCGGCCCGAGCTGGGCGAGCCGGTCGGCGCCGAGGCGGGTGAACGCGATGGACGACGTCACGCGGTGGGCGACCGCGTCGGGCAGCCCTGCCACCGCGCCAGTGAGGCCGGCGCGGTAGGCGCCGTTCAGGATGGTGCCGAGGATCGCGATGCCCAACGCGCTTCCGAGCTCGCGCGAGGTGTCGTTCACCGCCGAGCCCACGCCCTGCTTCGACGCCGGCAGCGACGAGACGACGGCGGTCGTCGAGGGGGTCCCGGCCAGGCCCATGCCCGCCGCGAAGAGCACCAGGCCGACGGCGAGGTGCCAGTAGACGAACACGAGGTCCAGGGTCGTCATCACCAGCATCCCCGACGCACTGAGCGTCAGACCGAGGGCGACGACCCGGTTCAGGCCGAACCGGTCGGCGAGCCGTGGGGCGCTGCGAGCGACCGGGATGAGGACGGCCGGAAGGGGCAGGAGGGCGACGGCGGCACCGAGCGGGGACCGGCCGGCGATGTACTGCAGGTACTGCAGGACGATGTAGAAGAACCCGAAGCTGGCGAAGAACTGCGTGGTGATCGCGAGGGTCCCGATCCTGAAGCCGGGCAGGCGGAAGAGCCGCATGTCGAGCATCGGCTCGGGGTTGCGCAGCTCCCACCGGACGAAGCCGACGAGCGCGACGGCGCTGACCGCGAACGTCCCGACGGTGATCGCACTGGTCCAGCCCCGGTCGGGTCCTTCGATGATCGCGAACACGAGTGCGACCAGACCGACCAGGGACGCGAGGGACCCGCGGACGTCCATGCGAGGCGGGTGGGCATCCCGGGACGACGGGACGACGACGAGCGTGCCGACGATCGCCAGCACGGCCAGCGTGACGTTGAGGGCGAAGAACGAGCTCCAGGCGAAGTACTCGAGCAGGATGCCGGACGCGAAGAGACCGAGGACGGCGCCCCCTCCGGCGACACCGACCCAGACGCCGACCGCGCGGCCGCGTTCGGCCGGCGGGAAGGTCGTCGTGATGATCGACAGTGTCACGGGCATGACGCCGGCCGCACCGATCCCCATCACCGCACGCAGCACGATGAGCGGCCCCGGCGAGGTCACGAACATCGCCGCAGCCGCAGCGACTCCGAAGATGCCGAGGCCGGCCAGCAGCACCCGCTTGCGCCCGACCCGGTCGCCGAGCGCGCCCGCCGGCAGGAGGAGCCCGACGAACACGAGCGTGTAGGCGTCGACGATCCACGTGATGTCGGTCTGGGAGGCGCCCGTGTCGATCGCAAGGTCAGGCAGTGCGACGTTCAGGCCGCTGACGGCGGACACGACCATCATCAGCGCGAGGGCGATGACCCCGAGCAGAGCGGTGCGTCGGCGACGGGACATGATCGGGACGAGGTCGGTCATGAGATTTCCTCACGCTATGAATTCAGGGCGTGTGGAATTCTGCGCGTGTAGAATCCGGATGTCAAGGAGCATGGGAGGCACGGGATGACGGCGCGCACCCACTCGGGCAGACGCCCGGGCGACAGCGGCACGCGGGAGGCGATCGTGCGTGCGGCCCGACGGCAGTTCGCCGAGCTCGGCTACGACCGCACGTCCATGCGGCAGGTGGCCCTCGAGGCCCAGGTCGACCCCGCGCTCGTCAGCCACTTCCACGGGTCCAAGCGCCAGCTCTTCCTGTCCGTGATCGGGCTCCCGTTCCAGCCTGCCGAGGTCCTGCCGGGACTCCTCGCGGGCGACCCGATGGAGGCCGGTGCGCGGCTCGCCCGCTTCGCGCTCGGCGTCTTCGAGTCCGACGAGGGCCGCAGCCGAGCGGTCGGGCTGATCCGGGCGGCCACCTCAGAGCCGGAGGCGGCTCGCGTCGTCCGCGACCTGCTGACCCGCGAGGTGCTCGCACCCCTCGCCGAGGGCATCGGCTCGGACGACGCCGACTTCCGCGCGGCGCTGCTGATGTCGCAGATCGTCGGGCTCATCATGGCCCGCTACATCGTCGAGATGGAGCCCCTCGCCTCGCGCGACCACCAGGCCGTGGCCGACGCGATCGCCCCGACCCTGCAGCGCTACCTCACCGGCGACCTCTCCGCACCGCTCGTGTAGCCGGTCGAGCGGCGGCGGCCTCAGGCCGCTACCGGACCAGGGCGGGTGCGGGCTGGGGTGCAGCGACGATCGCGTCGGGCACACCGTGCCCGGCCGGGTCGACCGCAAGGCTGACCACGCGGCGGCGCCCGTCACTGTGCACCTCCACCGTCGAGATGCTCGCGTTCGGCAGGGGGTCCATCGGGCGCGCGTCGATCATCGCCAGGTAGGCGCGGAGCGTCAGGCCGTGGCTCACGACGAGCACGTGACCGTCGGGGTGATCGCGTTCGATGCGTCCGAACGCCGACCGCACCCGGGTCAGGAACTCGTGCCCGGGCTCCCCGCCCGGGATGCCGGCGAACGTCCCGCCGAGCACCTCGGCGAACATCGTGTCCGGGTCGTACCTGGCGAGGAGGTCGACCTCCGGGCGCGCCTCGTAGTCGCCGAAGCCGAACTCGCGCAGGTCCGGGTCGATGACCGGCGGGGCCCAGGGGTGGTGCGCGAGGATCTCGTGCGCCGTGGTCTGGGCGCGGCCCGTGGGGCTGACGTAGGCGGCCGTGAACGGGTGCGCGGCGAGGAACGCCGCGGTGGTGCGGACCCCGGCGAGGCCCCGCGCCGTCAGGGGTGAGTCGCACCAGCCCTGCAGCCGGTGGGACGCGTTGTACTCCGTCTGGCCGTGCCGGACGAGCGAGAGCGTGAGGACCACATGAACCTCCAGGCGTCAGCCGGCGGCGCCGGCCGTTGCCTGCAGGCTAGGAGGGCTCGATGACCGCGGGATGTCCGCGAGGTGCACGGGACGTGTCAGCCCGCGGGCCGTTCGCCCTCGGACCGGCCGGACAGCTCCTCCAGGCGGCTCGAGGCCTCGCGCTCGACCAGGATCGGCACGTAGTTGCGCACGGGCCCGTCGAAGTGGTGGTGGACGTCCTGCACCGCGTCGCGGACCACGTCCGGGCCGACGTCGGGATACCGCTCGATCAGCCGGTCCTGCACGTGCGCGATCGCCTGATCCTCATCCATCGTGACCATCGGCCCACCATCGCCGAACCCGGACAGATCGGCAACCCCCCGACCCGATCTCGCTGGTCCACGATCGCTGGACCACCCCCTTGCGGAGGGTCGACGCGCCGCGTAACGTACAACCACATGGTTACACGACAGGCGGAACGAGAGGCGACCGACCAGATCTTCGCCGCCCTCTCCGACGCCACCCGCCGAGACATCGTCACGCGCGTCCTGTGTTCTGAAGCCTCGGTCTCGACCCTCGCCCAGCACTACGCCATGAGCTTCGCGGCCGTGCAGAAGCACGTCGCCGTGCTCGAGCGAGCACATCTGGTGACCAAGCGGCGCCGGGGCCGCGAGCAGATCGTCTCCGGCGACGTCGCCACGATCCGTACGGCCGCACGACTCCTCGGCGAGTACGAGGAGATCTGGCGCGGCCGCATCGACCGCATCGACGAGATCCTCGCCGAGCCAGCCGAAGGAGCAGCACCATGACCGTCATCAGCGCCACGCCGGACACCTCGGCACTGACCCTGACCATCGTCACCGACCTCGCCGCACCGCCCGAGCGGGCCTGGCAGGTCTGGGTCGACCCGCGCCAGCTCGAGCGGTGGTGGGGGCCGCCCACCTGGCCCGCGACCTTCGTCGAGCACGACGTCGTCGTCGACGGGCGCTCCAGCTACTACATGACCGGGCCCGACGGCGAGAAAGCCCACGGGTGGTGGCGCTTCCTGTCGGTCGACGAGCCGCGCTCGCTCGAGTTCGAGGACGGCTTCGCCGACGATGCCGGAACACCCAACCCCGAGATGCCCACGATCCGCGCCAGGGTCGACCTCCACGCGACGGCCGACGGCACGCGCATGACCGTCACGTCGCGGTTCGCCACGCTCGAGCAGATGGAGCAGCTCGTGGCGATGGGCATGGTCGAGGGCATGACCGGCGCCATGGGTCAGATCGACGACCTCCTGGTCCGCGTCTGACGAGCCGCGCGCGGTGCCGCTCACGCCGGCCTGATCGGCCCGGTCTGAGCGGCACCGGCACGAGCAGCAGCGGCCCGAGCGGTCAGCGTGCGCCGACCCCCGACTCGACGGGCTCGCTCACGGTGAGCGCGTCGTCCGCGTCCGGACCGAGGTCGGGGACGGACACGACGGCGTCGATCACCACGGACCCGTCGATCGGGCCCTCGAGCACGACGTGGTCGCGAACGCCGCCGACGCCGGCCTCCGACCTGATGCCGAGCCGCCGGCTCGCCCGGACGTAGGCGGGGATGAGCACGCCGAGCGCGCCGAGCCACGCGAGCGGGTTGCCCCACACGACGCCGTCGAACCCGAAGGTCGCACCGAGAACGATCGCCGCACCGACACGCATCACGAGCTCGATCACCCCCGTGAACGTCGGGACGAACGTGTACCCGAGCCCCTGCAGGGCGCCGCGGAGCACGAAGAGCACACCCAAGGTCACGTACAGGGAGCCGTTGACCTTGAGCAGGTACGCCGCCATCGTCACGACCTGCTCCTCCCCCTGGCCGAAGAACAGCCCCACGATCTGGCCGCCGGCCGTGAAGAGCACGGCACCCAGGAGCACACCGCCCACGACCGACATCCACACGCTCTGGACGACACCCTGCCGGATGCGGTCCGGCCGTCCCGCTCCGTAGTTCTGCGCGGCGAACGTCGAGACCGCGATCCCCAGGGACGCGAGCAGCGCGACCGCCAGTCCGTCGACGCGGGCCGCCGTCGTGTACGCCGCGACGGCGGCCGAGCCGAGGTTGTTCAGCCGCACCTGCACGGCGAGCGTGCCGATCGCGATGATCGACGCCTGGAACCCCATGGGCAGCCCGAGCCGCAGGTGCCGGGCGAGGTCGCTGCGGGTGACGCGCCAGTCCTCGCCGTGCAGCCGGAGCACGGGGACGCGACGCCGGACGTACGTCAGGCACAGCGCAACCGAGACGCCCTGCGAGACGACGGTCGCGAGCGCGGCACCGCCGACGCCGAGGCCGAGGCCCGCCACGAGCGCGACGACGAGCCCCATGTTGAGCACGCAGCTCAGGACGAGGAACACGAGCGGGGTGCGCGAGTCCCCGATGGCCCGCAGGATCGCCGCGAGGTAGTTGAAGAACATGATCGTGCTCCCGCCGAGGAAGCTGACGACCGCGAACGTCGTCGCCTGCGGGACGAGCTCCGCCGGCGTCCGCATCAGGCGGAGGGCGGGTCCGGCGAGCAACGGCGCGCCCACCGTGAGGACCAGGCTCGTGGCCGCCGTCAGCACCGCTCCGGTCGCCACCGAGCGACGCACCGCCGCGCCGTCACCTGCGCCGAACGCCTGCGCCGTCGGGATCCCGAACCCCGAGGTCAGGCCCCAGGCGAAGCCGAGGAGGAGGAACAGCAGGCTGCCGGTCGCACCGACGGCAGCGAGCGCGTCGACGCCGAGCACCCGCCCTACGACCATCGCATCCACGACCTGGTAGAGCTGCTGGACGATGTTGCCCACGAGGAGCGGGACGGCGAAAGCGAGGATCACGCGCCACGGACGTCCGGTGGTCAGAACCTTGGGCATGGCGGGACGAGTCCTCAGGAAGCAACGGATCGGGCGGGCGCAGGGCCCGGCAGACCGGTCCGATGCTCGCCAATCGTATCGTTACGATCGGCTCGTTCCTGAGTGATTTTCCGCACCCGGATCCGGCACGTACTCGAACGTCTCGACGTGCACGACCGTCGTCGTCGGACGCCCGTTGCTCGTCGCGTACACCCCGATCCACAGCCCGAGGAACCCCCCGGTCGCGACGCTGTCGAGCGTGCGACCGTCCGCGACCGCGACCGTCGCGGCCTCGTCGCCCGCGACGCCGGCACGCAAGGAGTAGTCCTGGCCTCGGGCGGAGACCGTCAGGGTCACGGGTGCGTCCGGGGCGCCGGGCAGTGCCAGCTCCCCGAGCGTGGTCTCGACGCCGGCCCGGCGGTGGACGGCCACGACCCGGCGGCCCGGCCCTGAGCCTGTGACGACGAGCCGCAGGTGGTCGTTCTCCGACTGGCGCACGGCCAGGCCCACGTCCTCCCCCGCCGCGAGGTCGGCACGAACGGTCGCGCGCACGTCGACGTCCTGGTGCTGCTGGCGCACCCCGAGGAAGGCCGGCGTCACCGGCTCGCTCAGCGTCGCGGGCCGCGTCGTCAGGTC
>DASVMA010000060.1:0-3124 GCA_036384595.1 Cellulomonas sp.
AACGGCTCGCGCACGGCCACACCGCCAGGCAGTGGCGTTCGGCTCCGACCGACATGGACCTCCATGCGAACGCCCGCTGCCGCCATCCCGTCGGCGATCTGCGCACAGCTCTCGGCAGGCCCGCGGCCGCTGAACGAGTACGGCGCATACACCAGGCAGCGCACGTCGTTCGCCGCCTGGCTCACCGCACCACCGACGGCGACCACGCCTGCGGGATGAACACCTGAGGCGTCGCGCCCGCCTGCGCGGCGACGGACCACACGTCGGTCACGCCTGCCTCGGTCTCGCGCGGCATGCCGTACAGCAACGTGGAGTTGTCGAGCCACTCGATCTGGTCGTCGATGCTGCGCTTCTCACCCGCCACGACCTCGGCGCCGGTCGCCAGGTCGAGGACCGCGACCGACCAGAACTTCGCGCCGCCGGTGCCGACGTCCTTCTTGAACGCGATCCGGGTGCCGTCCGGGCTGAGCGACGGGCACTCGACGTTCTCCCGCAGCGAGACGAGCGTCTGGTCGGCGAGGTTGCCGCGGACGAGCCACGTCTTGCCGGCGGCAGCCGACGCGGCGGTCGCGTAGAACGTCGTGTCGTCGACGAACGTGACGCCCCAGAGGTTCCGGTCGCTCCCGGTGAACGGCTGCCCGTCGATCGTCAGCGCGAACTTCTCGAGGTCGCCCGACGTCGTCCCGTCGGCCCGGTGCACGACCGTCTGGGTCGAGAAGCCGGTCGTCGCGTACGAGTGGCCCGTCACGAACGAGGTCGTGGCGAGCAGCGAGCCGTCGGCGGAGAGGCGCGTGCGGCTGGGGACGCCGGGCAGGGGCCACGTCTGGACGGGCTGCCACGACGCGTCGAGCAGCTGCGCCTCGAACCGGGTCGCGATGCCGCGCACGGTGCGCAGGCAGGACTCCGCACCGGGGACGACGTCGACCCGGTCGCACGCGACGGACGTGAAGGCGCGCGGGCCGGTCGGGTCGTCGAGCGGCACCATCGCGACGAGGCCGTACTGGTCGCCCGGTGCGGTGCTGCGGAACACGATGCGGTCGTGGCCCTCGACGGCGGCCAGGTCGGACTGTGCGACGGGGGTCGCAGAGGCGACCTGCGCGCGCTGCGTCCGGAACGCGTTGACGCCGTAGGCGACACCGCCGGCCACGACGACGAGCACGACAAGGACGAGCGCGAGGACCCGCGGGGCGGGACGCCTCACGCGACCTGCTCGGCGGGTGCGGCCGAACGGGCGGGCACGTCGAGCCCGCGCACGAGGAACCAGCAGGCCATGATCGCGGCGGCAAGCACCGCGGCGGCGACGAACATCGCATTCCCCCGTCCGACCGTGTACCAGAGCAGACCGAAACCGGTCGACGCGAGCATACGGGCGAGCGCGACGACCGTCTGCGCCGTGCCGATCGCCGTCCCCCGCGCGGACGGGTCCGCGACCTGCCCGACGATGGCCGACAGCACGCCGTCGGTCGACGCGTAGAACACCCCGAGCAGCAGCAGCACGGCGAACGTCAGACCGGCCCAGCCTCCGGACGTCCCTGCGCACACGTAGGCGGCGAGCAGGGCGACGTGGCCGACGAGGAAGACCCGGGCGCGACCGAACCGGTCAGCGATGCGACCGAAGGGGATCGCGAGTGCCATGTACGCCACGTTGGTGCCGACGTAGAGCAGCGGGAACCACTGCGTCGCGAACCCGCTGCGGTCCTGCAGCGCGAGGTACACGAACCCGTCCCCGACGGTCAGGACGCCGAGCACACCGGCCGCGATCATGAGGCGGCGCAGCGACGGCGTGACGATCGCCCGCCAGCTGAACGGCCTGCCGGCGGGGGCCAGGCCGGGCACGGTGCAGGTGCAGCCCTTGCATCGCGGCAACCCGCGCTCGTCGCGCGACTGGTGCTTCGCGAGCCAGGCTGCGCGGCGCGGGCGCAGGTCAGGGACCAGCAGGCCGAGCACCGCCAGTCCGATCACGGCGCACCCGAACGACATCACGAACACCGTGCGGTAGCCGTCCGGGATGACCCACAGGACCGCGAACGCGAGGAGGGGGCCCGTCGCCGCACCGACGGTGTCGAGCATGCGGTGGACGCCGAACGACCGTCCTAGCGACCGGGGGTCGGAGCTCGCGGCGATCATCGCGTCACGGGGTGCGGTCCGGATGCCCTTGCCGACCCGGTCGACGGCGACCAGCGCGGTGACCGCGGCGAACCCGCCCGCCACGAGCAGGCCGGCGCGCGTGACGGCGGACAGCCCGTAGCCCGCGAAGGCCACCCACTTGGGGTGGTCGCCGCGGTCGGCAGCCCATCCTCCGGCGATCCGCACGAGCGCGGTCGCGCCCTGCATCAGGCCGTCGATGAACCCGTAGGCGATGGTCGACAGGCCGAGCGCGGCAGTGACGTACAGCGGCAGGATCGCGGCCACCGACTCCGAGGAGATGTCGGTGAGCAGGCTGACGACGCCGAGCGAGACGACGACCGACGACACGCGAGCGGCTGGTCGGCGGATGCCCGGCGTGCGTGCGCCCGCCGCGTCGCCACCCGACGCGCGGCGGGACGCCGACGAACCCGCGGGGCGGTCGCGGAGGCTGAGATACATGTCAGCCCCGCGTCGTGAGCGTCCCGGCGACGCTCAGCTCGGTGCCGCCGCCGAGGCGCTCACGCAGGGTGAGGACGAGCCCGTCGTTGCCGCGGACGAACGCCGTCGCCGTCGCGCCCGCACCGGCGGGGGAGTCGGTCGTGATGAACCCGGCGGCGGTGAACGCCTGGACGTAGCCCGCCAGGACGTCTGCCGGGCTCGCCGCGGTGCTTGCCTCGAGCCCGACCTGCAGGCGGCTGCCCTCGGCGGAGACCGAGCTCGAGACGACGGTCGCGCCCGTCGGTACGGGCACGATCTTGTCGGGGAAGCCGGCCACGAGAGCGCCGCGGGCCGATGCCGTCGCCGGCAGCGGCCCGGTCAACCGGGGGAAGTCCGTCGTCGGGATCACGAGGGCCCCAGGGGTCGAGCTGGTCGGCGGGAGCACCTCGCTGGCCGATCCGGTGCCTGCGGTCGGCTTGCCGCCCGACGTGCCGGCGGAGGGCGCGCTGCCCGCGGACGCGCTCGCCGCGGCCGACGGTTCGGCGCCGGCGCTCGCGGT
>DASVMA010000061.1:0-8157 GCA_036384595.1 Cellulomonas sp.
CCCTTGGGCCATGCGCCCGTAGCTCAATGGATAGAGCATCTGACTACGGATCAGAAGGTTGGGGGTTCGAGTCCCTTCGGGCGCACAGTGAGGCGAGGCCCCTGATCAGCGGAGACGCTGGTCGGGGGCCTTTGTCGTGGGCGGCGGAACTCGTCATCGCAGTCATCGACGGTGCCGCCGTCTGTGCGCTCAGCGAGGGTCGTGACACCCGCGAGACGGCCCTCGCGCTAGTGGACCAGGCGCCCTGCCGCACCCGGGCGGAGGGCGCCGGACTGTCGGCTCTACGAGCCGACAGTGGCCTCTGTCGGTGCGTGGGCTGCGGCGCGCGCATCCTCGAGCGCCGCGCGCAGCGGGCCGTAGTGGGCGATCACGGCCTCGCGGTACGCCTCCACGTCACCAGCCTGGGCCGCGCGGAGCATGAGGCCGTGGGCGCGCGCGGTGTCGTCGAGGCGATCCGACGGCGTGACCCCGAGGAGAGGCAGAACCGCGGCGTGGACATCCCAGAACGCTGTGACGAGCTGCCCGACGAGCGCGTTGTCGATGTGGGAGAGCAGCAGGGCGTGGAACGCTCGGTCCTCCTCGAAGAAGTCTCCGCCGTGGCGTGACTTCTCCTCCATCGCGGCGACGAGCGCTTCCAGGTCGGGGTTCTCGGTGCCGCGCAGCGCGTCGACGATGCGGTCGCTCATCGCGAGGTCGAGCCCGATGCGGACCTCGACGACCTCGCGCAGGCTCGAGAGGTTGTCGCCCGGGCTTAGCACACCGCGGAACACCAGGCCCTCGACGAGCGGGGCGAGCGACAGCTGGCCGACGAAGGTCCCGTGGCCGTGGCGCACCTCGACGATGTCGAGGGCCACGAGGGTCCGGATCGCCTCGCGCACGCTCGAACGGCTCACGCCCAGGCTCGCGCAGAGCTCGGTCTCGGTGGGCAGCGGGTCGCCGGGACGCAGCCGACCGAGCAGGATCAGGTTCTTGATCTGGTCGGCCGTCGTGGTCTCGACGCGCGGCGGAGCGCCGAACGGGCCTCGCACGGGTTGGTCCACAACCATCGCTTGCCTCCTGAGTTGCTTGATCGTAGTATCAGCCTACCAACATCAGACGTCTGACGTCGTATCTTCCGGGAGCACAGATGCAGTCAATGAAGAAAGCACTGAGCACGGAGGCCAGCCGCCGCGGCTTCCTCAAGCTCACCGGCACGCTCGGCCTCGCTGCCGGGGTCGCCGCTGCCGTCGCCGCGTGTGGCGGTCCGGCCTCGACCACGGGCACCGGCGCCACCTCGACCGGGGCAGCCACCGGCGCCGCCGCGAAGATCAACCCGGACGGCACCATCGAGGCCGGCATCTCCTACCCCCTGTCGACCGGATTCGACCCGATGACCACCTCTGGAGCGGTCACCGTCGCGGCGAACTGGCACGTCATGGAGGGGCTCACCGAGATCGACCCCGCCGACCGGCACGTCTACGCGGCCCTCGGTGCCGCGCTGCCGAAGCAGGTCGACGCCACGACGTGGGAGGTCAGCCTCCGGGACGGCGCCGTCTTCCACGACGGCAGCCCCGTCACGATCGACGACGTGCTGTTCTCCTTCCAGCGCGTCCAGGACCCGGCGAACGCCTCCCTGTACTCCCAGTTCATCCCGTTCATCGCGTCCGTCGCCGCCAAGGACGCCACCACGGTGACCTTCACGACCTCGTACCCGTTCGCGCTGTTCGCCGAGCGGATCGCGGTCGTCAAGATCGTCCCCAAGGCGATCGTCATGGCCGACCAGCAGAAGTTCGACGCGCTGCCGACCGGAACCGGCCCCTACAAGATCCTGACGGCCACCAAGGACGACAAGATCACGTTCGAGCGCTTCGACAAGTACACGGGCACGCGCCCCGCGCTCGCCAAGGCGATGACCTGGAACCTCCTGTCCGACGCGTCGGCCCGCGTGACCGCGATCGAGTCGGGCCGCGTCCAGGCGATCGAGGACGTCCCGTACCTCGACGTCGACCGCCTGTCGAAGGTCGTCACGACCGAGGCCGTCCAGTCCTTCGGCCTGCTGTTCATGATGTTCAACACGTCCGTGGCGCCGTTCAACGACGTCAACGTGCGCCAGGCGTTCTTCTACGCGCTGAACCTCGACAAGATCATCGCGACCGGGCTGCTCGGCAACGCGACGGCCGCGACGAGCTTCCTCCAGGAGGGCCACCCGGACTACGTGAAGGCCAAGACGGTCTACACGTACGACCCGACGAAGGCGAAGTCCATGCTCGCCTCCGCGGGCGTCAAGGACCTTGCGATCACGCTCATCACGACGGACACCGGCTGGGTCAAGGACATCGCCCCGCTCATCAAGGAGGACCTCGACGCGATCGGGGTCGCGACCACCCTCGACATCGGGCAGTCCGGCGGGCAGTACAAGAAGGTCGACGCCGGCAACATGCAGGTCATGGTCGCCCCCGGCGACCCGTCGGTCTTCGGCAACGACCCCGACCTGCTGCTGCGCTGGTGGTACGCCGGCTCGGTCTGGCCGGTCAAGCGGTACCGCTGGTCGGACACGCCGGAGTACGCGCAGCTGACCAAGCTGCTCGACGACGGCTCCAAGGCGCAGGACAAGGCCGCCCAGAAGAAGATCTGGGGCCAGGTCTTCGACCTCATCTCGACCCAGGTCCCGCTCTACCCGCTCCTGCACCGCAAGCTGCCGAGCGCGTGGGACGCCAAGGCGCTCCCGGACTTCCGGCCGATCCCGCTGACCGGCCTGTCGTTCCTCGACGTGGGCCGCACGGCCTGATGCCCCGCCGCCAGGGCCGACGGCTCAACTGACGTCGGCCCTGGCGCCCGGCACTGCTGATTCGATGAGGAGTCTCGTGTGATCGCCCTGCTTCGTCTGACCGGCCGACGGCTGGTGGCCCTCCCGGTCATGGTCCTCGGTGTGACCCTGCTGGTGTTCGTCGTCATGCGCTTCGCGCCGACCGACGCCGCAACCAACGCGCTCGGCGAGAGCGCCACCGATGCCGCGAAGGCGCTCTACCGCACGCAGCACGGGCTCAACGACCCGATGCTGGTGCAGTACGGACGGTTCCTCGTCGGCCTCGTGCACGGCGACCTCGGGATGACCGTCCCGCCGTCGCAGAAGGTCAGCGGCCTCGTCGCGAACGCCTTCCCCCTGACGATGCAGCTCACCTTCATGGGGCTGATCCTCGCCGTCGTGCTCTCGCTCGTCCTCGGCGTCACCGCAGCCCTCTACCGCGACCGCTGGCCCGACCAGGTCATCCGCGTCGTGTCCATCGCCGGCGTCGCGACCCCGTCGTTCTGGCTCGCGGTCCTGCTCATCCAGCAGTTCGCCCTGCGGTGGACCTGGTTCCCGAGCGGCGGGTACATCAACCCGGCCGACTCGTTCAGCGGCTTCCTCAAGTCGATGGCGCTGCCCGCGATCTCTCTCGCGGTGCCCGTGGCCGCCTCCCTGACACGCGTCGTGCGGACCGCGATGGTCGAGGAGCTCGACCGCGACTACGTGCGGACCGCGATCGGCAGCGGCATCCCCTCGGTCGTCGTCGTCGGCCGCAACGTGCTCCGCAACGCGCTCATCACGCCGATCACCGTGCTGGGCCTGCGGATCGGCTACCTCATGGGCGGCGCGATCATCATCGAGGTCATCTTCGACCTGCCGGGCATGGGCAAGCTCATCCTCAACGGCGTCACCTCGAACGACACCGCGCTGGTGCAGGGCGTGACGCTGACCGTCGCCCTGGCGTTCGTGGTCGTCAACATCCTCGTCGACCTGCTCTACCTGGTCGTCAACCCCCGGATCAGGACGGTGTGACCGTGCGACAGAAACTGACAGCCAAGCTGTCCGCCCCGGGGCTGCGCCTGCGGTCGATGTCGACCGGCTCGCGCATCGCCCTCGGCTTCGTGCTCCTCGTCGCCGTCGTCGCGGTGTTCGCGCCGATCGTCGCGACCCACAACCCCTTGACCTCAGGGATGCCCGCTCAGCCGCCATCGGGTGCCAACCTGTTCGGCACCGACCGCGGCGGCCGCGACATCTTCTCGCGCATCGTCTACGGCGCGCGGTACTCGCTGGCGATCGGGCTCGGCGCGACAGCCGTCGCGGTCGTGGCGGGAGCCATCCTCGGCTCGGTCGCCGCGACCGCCAACAAGGTCGTCACCGAGACGCTCATGCGGTTCCTCGACATCGTCATGGCGTTCCCCGGCATCGCCCTGGCCGTCGTGTTCGTCGCGGTCTTCGGCAAGTCGCTGCCCGTCCTCATCCTGACGATCGCGTTCCTCTACACGCCGCAGCTCACCCGTGTCGTCCGCGCGAACGTCCTCAGCCAGTTCGGTGAGGACTACGTCGCCGCGAGCCAGGTCATGGGCACGCGCACCGCGCGCATCCTGCTCAAGCACGTCGCCCGCAACTGCATCGCGCCGATCATGGTGTTCGCGACGGTCCTCGTCGCCGACGCGATCGTGTTCGAGGCGAGCCTGTCGTTCATCGGCGCAGGCGTCCAGGACCCCGCACCCTCGTGGGGCAACGTCATCTCCAGCGGACGCAACCTCCTGCTCAACGGCGGCTGGTGGGCGACGTTCTTCCCCGGCATGGCGATCCTCCTGACGGTGCTCGCGCTCAACATCCTGTCCGAGGGCCTCACCGACGCGATGGTCAGCCAGTCGGCCCGGAAGCTGCCGGCCGATGCCCAGCCCACGGCTCCGACGCCGTCGTGCGCGGTCGAGCTCGACGACACGAACCCCAGCGAGCTCGCCGCCGGCCCGATGACGACGCCGGCCGGGTCGCTGCTGGTCGATCTCGAGCGGCTCGACGACGCGGAGCTCGAGGGTGCCGCGTCGGGCATCGAGCCCGTCGCCACGAGCGCACCACCCGCGACCCGCGCCGTGCCGCTCGCCGAGCGCCTCGCGACCCTGCGCAGCCGCGAGCTCACCCGGACCGACCGCCTCGTGTACCGCGGCGACGCCGCGCCGCTGCTCGAGGTCAAGGACCTCAGCATCCGGTTCCCGGAGCGGCACGGCGACGTCGCCGTGGTCGACGGCGTGAGCTTCACGGTCCGGCCGCACGAGACCATGGCGCTCGTCGGGGAGTCCGGCTGCGGCAAGTCCCTGACCAGCCTCGCGATCATGGGCCTGCTGCCCAAGACCGCGGTGGTCACCGGCCAGATCCTGTTCGACGGTCGCGACCTGCTGCAGATGTCGCCGCGCGAGCGCAACGCCCTGCGCGGTCACGACATGGCGATGGTCTACCAGGACGCGCTGAGCTCGTTGAACCCGTCGATGCTGATCCGCAGCCAGCTGAAGCAGCTCACGCGGCGCGGCGGGACGCGCACCGCCGAGGAGCTCATGCGGCTCGTCGGGCTCGACCCCGACCGCACGCTCAAGAGCTACCCGCACGAGCTGTCCGGCGGCCAGCGCCAGCGCGTGCTCATCGCGATGGCCCTGACGCGCAACCCACGACTCGTTGTGGCCGACGAGCCGACCACGGCCCTCGACGTCACGGTCCAGGCCCAGGTCATCGACCTGCTCAACGACCTGCGCGAGAAGCTCGGCTTCGCGATGGTCTTCGTGAGCCACGACCTCGCGCTCGTCGCGGAGCTCGCGCACCGCGTCACGGTGATGTACGCCGGGCAGGTCGTCGAGCAGGCGAGCACGTCGAGCCTGCTGACCGAACCGCAGCACGAGTACACGCAGGGGTTGCTCGGGTCCGTGCTCTCGATCGAGTCCGGCTCCGGCCGGCTGCACCAGATCCCGGGCACGGTCCCCTCGCCGCGCGACTTCGCGACCGGAGACCGGTTCGCGGCGCGCTCGACCCGCCCGGGAGCCCGGCCCGACGTCCGGCCGATCATGCGCACCTTGCCCGGCACCGACCACCTCTACGCGGACCAGGGGGCGGCCGCCGCCGCCGAGGGGTCCGCCCTCACGAGCGGGGGCACCCGATGAGCGCCGAGACGCCCGTCATCGAGCTGCGCGGCGTGCACGTCGTGCACAAGGCGCGCACCGGGACGCTGTTCCGCCCGGACCGGGTGCACGCCGTCAACGGCGTGGACTTCAGCATCAGCCGCGGGGAGACCGTCGGGATCGTCGGCGAGTCGGGGTGCGGCAAGTCGACCCTCGCGAAGGTGATGGTCGGACTGCAGAAACCCACGAGCGGGGACGTCCTGTTCAAGGGGAAGGTCGTCACGCACCGCTCGGCCGCTGCTCGCAAGATCATGGGCCGCGCCGTCTCGGTCGTGTTCCAGGACCCGGCGACGGCGCTCAACGCGCGGATGCTCGTCAAGGACGCGCTGCGGGACCCGCTCGACGTGCACGGCATCGGGACCCCGGCCCAGCGCCGTGAGCGCGTCCGCGAGCTGATCAGCCTCGTCGGGCTCCCGATGTCGGCGCTCGAGGTCCTGCCCAGCCAGATCTCGGGTGGTCAGCGGCAGCGCGTCGCCATCGCGCGGGCCCTCGCGCTCGACCCCGACGTGATCGTCGCGGACGAGCCCACCTCCGCCCTCGACGTCTCGGTGCGTGCGCAGATCCTCAACCTGCTCACCGACCTCAAGGCGAGCCTCGGCCTGGGTCTCGTGTTCATCTCGCACGACATCCAGACGGTCCGCTACGTGTCCGACCGGATCGTCGTCATGTACTACGGCCAGATCGTCGAGGAGGGCCCGTCGGCCCAGGTCTTCGAGAGCCCGCGCCACGAGTACACCCGCACCCTCCTGGGAGCCGCTCCGAGCCTGCTCTAGAGCCGCCCGACCACCCACCCGCAGCACACGCCCGCACTCTGCAGTCCGCAGTCCCGACCCGCACCTGGAGATCCCCTGTGTCCACACCCACCTTCCACGGCATCGTCCCGCCCCTGGTCACGCCCCTGACCGCCGACGGCGAGCTCGACCTCGCCTCGTTCGAGCGGCTCGTGAACCGCCAGCTCGAGGGCGGCGTCCACGGCCTGTTCGTGCTCGGCTCGTCCGGCGAGGTCGGCTACCTCGACGCCGCGCAGCGCGACACCGTGCTCCGCGCGGCCGTCCACCTCGCGGGCGGGTCTGTCCCCGTCCTGGCCGGCGTGTGCGAGACCTCGACGCGCCGGGTCGTCGCCGAGATCGGCTCCGCGGTCGCCGCGGGGGTCGACGCGGTCGTCGCCACCGCACCGTTCTACGTGCGCACGGACGACGCGGGCATCGAGCGCCACTTCCGCGCGATCGGCGCAGCGAGCACCGTCCCGGTGTTCGCCTACGACGTCCCGGTGCGCGTGCACGTCAAGCTCGACACCGACATGCTCGTGCGGCTCGGCGTCGACGGCGCGCTCGCGGGCGTCAAGGACTCGAGCGGCGACGACGTGTCGTTCCGTCGGCTGCTCGCCGCGAACCGGGCGGCCGGCTCGCCCCTCGCGCTGTTCTCGGGCCACGAGGTCGTCGTCGACGGCGCGTTCCTGTGGGGTGCCGACGGCGCCGTGCCCGGGCTCGCGAACGTCGACCCGGCCGGCTACGTCCGGCTCTGGGACGCGGCGCAGGCCGGCGACTGGGCTGCGGCCCGCGCCGAGCAGGAGCGCCTCGCGGCGCTCTTCGAGATCGTGTTCCAGCCGGTCGGCATGGGCGGCGACGCGGTCGGCCTCGGCGCGTTCAAGACCGCCCTGCGTGCGATCGGCACCATCGACACAAATGTCATGTGCGCGCCGTGCCCGGTCGTGACCGGTCCTGCCGTCGACGCGATCCAGGACATCGTCAAGGCTGCAGGGCTGCTCGTCTGATGACGTACGTCGTCGCGGTCGACCTGGGCGGCACCAAGACCGCCGCCGCGCTCGTCGACCACGACGGCGCGATCCTTGCGCGCGCGACCGTCCCCACCGCGGCGCGCGACGGCGGGGCGGCGATCCTCGATGCCACGGCGGGGCTCGTCGCGGGCCTCGTCGCCGAGGCGGTCGGCCTCGGGCTCACGGTGGCTGCCGTCGGTGTCGGGTCGGCCGGGGTCATCGACTCGCGGACCGGCATGGTCGTCTCCTCGACCGACGCCATCCTCGACTGGGCCGGGACCCCGCTCGCAGGTGGGCTGACCGAGCGGCTCGGCCTGCGCGTCGCCGTCGACAACGACGTGCATGCACACGCGATCGGCGAGTCGTGGCTCGGCGCGTGCGCGGGCCGGTCCAGCGCGCTGCTCGTGGCCGCCGGGACCGGGATCGGCGGGAGCCACCTC
>DASVMA010000062.1:0-8309 GCA_036384595.1 Cellulomonas sp.
GCCGCGAGCATCGCGATCCCGATCCGGACCCAGTGGTTCGCACCGTCGCCGACGCTCACCGCGACGATCGCGGGCGCGATCAGCAGGGCCACGAGGTTCATGACCTTGATGAGGGGGTTGATCGCCGGCCCGGCGGTGTCCTTGAACGGGTCCCCGACCGTGTCGCCGATGACGACCGCCGCGTGCGCCGGGGAGTTCTTGCCGCCGAAGCTGCCGTCCTCGACGATCTTCTTCGCGTTGTCCCACGCGCCGCCCGAGTTGGCGAGGAACACGGCCATGAGCACCCCCGTCGCGATGGCTCCGGCGAGGAACCCGGCGAGCGGCCCGACGCCGAGCCCGAAGCCCACGGCGATCGGTGCGAACGCCGCGAGCAGGCCGGGGGTGGCGAGCTCACGCAGCGAGTCGCGCGTGCAGATGTCGACGACCCGCGCGTACTCGGGCCGGACCTCGCCCGTCATGATGCCGGGGTTCTCGCGGAACTGGCGGCGCACCTCGAACACGATCGCCCCGGCGGCCCGGGTCACGGCGTCGATCGCGAGACCAGAGAAGAGGAAGACGGTCGCGCCACCCAGGATCACACCGACGAGGGTGATCGGGGAGATGACCGAGTACGTCATCATCGCCTTGACGAGGTCGGCCGTGCCGGCGATGTCCCCCGCCTGGCTGATGGCCGTCGTGACCGCCTGGGCGTAGGAGCCGAACAGTGCGGTCGCCGCGAGGACGGCCGTCGCGATCGCGATGCCCTTGGTGACCGCCTTGGTCGTGTTCCCCACGGCATCGAGGTCGGTGAGGATCTGGGCGCCGGCCGGGCTGACGTCGCCCGACATCTCGGCGATGCCCTGGGCGTTGTCGCTCACCGGGCCGAACGTGTCCATCGCGACGATGACGCCGACGGTCGTGAGCAGCCCACAGCCCGCGAGCGCGACGAGGAACAGCGCGAGCGGGACCGAGCCGCCGGAGATGAGGAAGACCCCGCAGATCGCGGCCGCGATGATGCCCGCGGTGTACACGGCCGACTCGAAGCCGA
Source organism: Cellulomonas sp. (assembly GCA_036384595.1). GTDB lineage: Bacteria > Actinomycetota > Actinomycetes > Actinomycetales > Cellulomonadaceae > Cellulomonas_A. The sequence goes on from DASVMA010000062.1 coordinate 1,028, forward strand.
TCCCGATCCCGGAGAGCACGACCGTCGCGGCGCCCGTGAGCGACGTCCGGGCGACGTGCATCGTGGGCTTCGACGTCGTGCCCGTGAAGTAGCCCGTGACCCACAGGATGATGCCGGCGAGCAGGACGCCGATGAGGACCGCGGTCGCCGCGATGAGACGCGGGTCGCCGCCGTGCGTCTCGATCCCGGCGGTGCCGCCGGTGAGCTTGCTGAACGACGACGGCAGGTACACGAACGCGGCCACCGCGGCGAGCCCGACGCCGACCAGCGCGGACGTGTAGAAGCCGCGGTTGATCGCCGCCAGCCCGCTCTCGGTGCCCCGAACGCGCGTGATGATGACGCCGAGGACCGCGACGAACGCGCCGACCGCGGTCACGATGAGCGGGAACACGAGGCCGCGCTCGCCGAACGCCGCCTTGCCGAGGATGAGCGCGGCGACGAGCGTCACGGCGTACGACTCGAACAGGTCGGCCGCCATGCCCGCGCAGTCCCCGACGTTGTCGCCGACGTTGTCCGCGATGGTCGCAGCGTTGCGCGGGTCGTCCTCGGGGATGCCCTGCTCGACCTTGCCGACCAGGTCGGCGCCGACGTCGGCCGCCTTCGTGAAGATCCCGCCGCCGACCCGCATGAACATCGCCAGCAGGGCCGCGCCGAAGCCGAAGCCCTCCAGGACCGCGGGCGCGTCGCCCTTGTAGATCAGCACGACCGACGTGGCCCCGAGCAGTCCGAGGCCGACGACCGACATCCCGACGACGCCGCCGGTCCGGAACGCGATGCGCGCACCTTCCGCCCGGCCGTCGGCCTCGGACGCCGCCGCAGCGACCCGCACGTTCGCCCGCGTCGCGAGCCACATGCCCAGGTAGCCGATGCTCGCGGAGAAGCCCGCGCCCAGCAGGAAGAACAGCGAGCGGCCGACCCGGATCCCGGTGTCCCCCGGGAGCAGGAACAGCAGACCGAAGACCACGGCCGCGAACACCGCGAGGGTCCGGAACTGCCGTGACAGGTACGCGGAGGCGCCCTCCTGGACTGCCGCCGCGATGTCCTGCATGGCCGGCGTCCCCTCGCCCGCCGCGAGGACCTGGCGCCGCAGCACCAGCGCGACGACCAGGGACGCGACTGCGATCGCCGCGATGACCCCGACGATCGTGAGGCTCGTGGTTCCGACAGTGAGCATGCGACCTCCCCGTCAACGGCGCAGACCCCTGACCGCGCCACACCGCTCGGCGTCGTTGCCGTGCAGAAGGGCCCACCCTATCCAGATCGGACCAACGTTCCGGACCTGTGGGTCGTCATGATGAGTGAGCGTGCGACCTTGCGCGCCGATCGGACTCGGCCGCGGAGGCGCAGTGTCGGACTGGGAGCACGTGCTCGACGCGTTGGTGCCGGCCGACGCAGCAGGTGGATCAGCTGGCGAGCGCCGCGTCGACCGTCTCATGGATCGTGAAGACCTGCGTCAGCGCGGTGATGCGGAAGACCTTGAGCAGCCGCTCGGAGTCGATCACGAGCTGGAGGCGGCCGTCGTGCCCGCGCACCTTCTTCAGCACGCCGACCAGCACGCCGAGGCCCGTGGAGTCCATGAACTTCACGGCCGTGAGGTCGACGACGAGGTCCGTCCGCCCGGAGTCGACGAGGTTCGCCAGCTGCTCACGCAGCACCGACGCCGTGTAGACGTCGATCTCGCCCGACACGTCCACGACGGTCTGGTCACCGACGTCCTTGCTCGTCACGCTGACATCCATCGATGGCCCCCTCTCGTCGCGCCCGTGATGAAGTCTCCCATTCCCGTGCGGTGCGTCCTGCCACGTCCGACGCTTTCACCCGCACACCAGCCAGCTGGCCGGCCGTGCGCGGGGCGACCGGCCAGCCTCGTCAGCTCGCACGCACCGCTGCGAGCGCCGCCCGGTACTCCGGCGTCGTGCCGTCCGGTCGCACCTCCTGCAGCACGTGCGACCGCACGCCGAGCTTGCGGAGCGTGACCCCGAGCTCGGCCATGTCGCCCGCCGACAGGACCGTCGGGTCGACCGTCGTCCGCACGTGGACGTCGACCCCTGCGTCGAGCACGAGGCGCAGCGACGTGAACGCCGCATCGGCGCTCGCACCCACGCCGGTGATCGCCCGGTAGAGCGCGGCGGGCGCCTTCACGTCGAACCCGACCCAGTCGACGAAGGGCAGCACGGCCGCGAGACGCCGCGGGTACGCGCCCGACGTGTGCAGCCCGACGCCGAACCCCAGGGCCCGGACCTGCCGCGCGGCGTCGGGGAGGCCGGCCTGGCGCGTCGGCTCCCCGCCCGAGAGGACGAGCCCGTCGAGCAGGCCACGGCGCCGCGAGAGCAGTCCGAGCACGCGCGACCACGGCACGTCGCCGGCCGTGCGCGGGTCGATGAGCTCCGGGTTCTGGCAGTAGGTGCACTGCCAGGGACAGCCCTGCAGGAACACGGTCGCGACGAGCTTGCCCGGCCAGTCGCACGACGACAGCGGCGTCAGGCCCGCGATCGCGAGCAAGTCGGCGCCCGCCACCGCGCGCTCCAGGTGCTGGGCGGCTCCCACCGCGTCGGGCATGACGACCCCCGTCACCTGCTCCTCGGTCACTTCACCCCGGCGGGCTCGCGGAACATGAGGCGCTCGGCGTGCTCGCCCTTCTTGCCGATGTTGAACGAGCTGACCGGACGGTGGTAGCCCATGACGCGCGTCCAGACCTCGCACACGACGGGCTCGGCGTCCGGGTGCTCGGTGCTGCAGCGGTCGCACGTCGGGTGCTCGCCCGCGAGGTAGCCGTGGTTCGGGCAGATCGAGAACGTCGGGGTCACCGTGATGTACGGCAGCCGGAACGTGGACAGCGACCGGCGCACGAGCTCGCGGCACGCGTCGGGCGTCGAGAGCCGCTCGGACATGTAGAGGTGCAGGACCGTCCCGCCCGTGTACTTGCGCTGCAGCTCCTCCTGCCGCTCGAGCGCCTCGAACGGGTCGTCGGTGAAGCCGACGGGCAGCTGCGAGGAGTTCGTGTAGTACGGGTTGGACTCCGAGCCGGCCTGGAGGATGTCGGCGAACCGCTTCTTGTCCTCCTTGGCGAACCGGTACGTGGTCCCCTCGGCCGGCGTGGCCTCGAGGTTGAACAGGTGGCCGGTCGCCTCCTGGAACTCGACCATGCGCGCCCGCACGTGGTCGAGCAGCCGGATCGCGAGCACGTGGCCGCGCGGGTCCGTGATGTCCACGGGCTCGTCGTCGTCCCGCGTGAAGTTGCGGATCATCTCGTTGATGCCGTTGACGCCGATCGTCGAGAAGTGGTTGTCGAGGGTCCCCAGGTACCGCTTGGTGTACGGGAACAGGCCCTCGTCGATGTACTTCTGGATGACGACGCGCTTGACCTCGAGCGAGTCGCGCGCGAGCTCGAGCAGGTAGTCGAGCTCCTTGATGAGGATCTCCTCGTTGCCCCGGTACAGGTAGCCGAGGCGCGCGCAGTTGATCGTGACGACGCCCAGCGAGCCGGTCTGCTCGGCCGAGCCGAACAGCCCGTTGCCGCGCTTGAGCAGCTCACGCAGGTCGAGCTGGAGGCGGCAGCACATCGAGCGCACGTCGCCGGGCTGCAGCTCGGAGTTGATGAAGTTCTGGAAGTACGGCAGGCCGTACTTGGCGGTCATCGCAAAGAGCCGCTGCGAATTCTCGGAGTCCCAGTCGAAGTCCTCGGTGATGTTGTACGTCGGGATCGGGAACGTGAACACGCGGCCCGACGCGTCGCCCGCGGTCATGACCTCGATGTACGCGCGGTTGATCATGTCCATCTCGGCCTGCAGCTCGCCGTACGTGAAGTCGACCGGCTCCTCGCCGATGAACGGCACCTGGTCACGCAGGTCGGCCGGGCACACCCAGTCGAACGTGAGGTTCGTGAACGGCGTCTGCGTGCCCCACCGCGACGGCACGTTGAGGTTGTAGACGAGCTCCTGGACGCACTGCAGCACCTCGCTGTAGGCCATGTCGTCCAGCCGGACGAACGGCGCCATGTACGTGTCGAACGAGCTGAACGCCTGCGCGCCCGCCCACTCGTTCTGCATCGTCCCGAGGAAGTTGACGATCTGCCCGACGGCGGAGCTGAAATGCTTCGGCGGGCGCGCCTCGACCTTGCCAGGAACGCCGTTGAGGCCTTCCTGGAGGAGCGTGCGCAGCGACCAGCCGGCGCAGTAGCCGGCAAACATGTCGAGGTCGTGGATGTGCAGGTCGCCCTCGCGGTGCGCGCGCCCGATCTCCGGGGCGTACACGTGGCTGAGCCAGTAGTTCGCGACGACCTTGCCCGCGGTGTTGAGAATCATCCCGCCCAGCGAGTAGCCCTGGTTCGCGTTCGCATTGACGCGCCAGTCACTGCGGTCGAGGTATTCATCGATCGACGTACCGACCTCGACGACGGGCATGTTGTCCATAACGCGCGACTCCTCTTCGAGCGACGTCCGCTTTGTCCCCACTATATGTTGTGGTCCCTGCGGCGTCCGGCAACTAGATGTGCCATTTCTATGCCGTATGGGCGAGTTGCTGGCGGGACCTTCGTCCCTCGCGCGAGGGCGATGTCGGGGGTTGATGCCCCTCGACGTCCGCACTTCGCCCGGGGTGCTCGGCGTGTCGCAACCGACGCGCTGCCCGGGAGTCATCGAACAGCGGCGGCACCCCTGCCCGTCGGGCGACTGCCCCTCCGCCGCCGGTGCGAGGATGGCCGCGTGGTCGCAACCGGTGAGCTGCTGGACGTGCTGCTCGCCGGCGGGCTCCGCGCCGACCGGGTCACGCACGTCGAACGCCTGCCCGCACGCGCGGGCGAGCAGGTCGACTGGCCCGCCTGGGCCGACACCGACCTCGTCGCCGGGTACCGGTCGCTCGGCGTGACGCGGCCCTGGCGTCACCAGGTCGAGGCGGCCGACGCGGCGTGGTCCGGCCGGCACACCGTCCTCGCGACCTCGACCGGCTCAGGCAAGTCGCTCGCGTTCTGGCTCCCGTCGCTGACCGCCGTGCGCGCCGACGTGGCCGCGGCCGCGCTCGACCCCGGGCGCATCGAGACCGTCGGCCGTCGCGGGTCCGTGCTCTACCTCTGCCCGACGAAGGCCCTCGCCGCCGACCAGCTCGTCAGCGTCGAGAAGCTCCTCACCGCCGGCCACGCACGCGACGTGCGGGTGGCGACCTGCGACGGCGACACCGGGTTCGACGAGCGCCGGTGGGTCCAGCAGTACGGCGACGTCGTCCTGACGAACCCCGACTTCCTGCACTTCGCCCTCCTGCCGAACCACCGGCGGTGGGCGCGGCTGCTCGGGTCGCTGCGGTACGTCGTCGTCGACGAGTGCCACGCCTACCGGGGGGTGTTCGGTGCCCACGTCGCGGAGGTGCTGCGGAGGCTGCAGCGGCTCGCGGCGTCGTACCAGGCGGGACCGTCCGGCGGTCTCGCTGCTCCCGGCAGACCGACGACGAGCACCGCCGATGCGGCTGGTCGGCCGGTGCGGCGCGGGCCCGTGTTCCTGCTCGCGTCCGCGACGACGTCCGACCCCGCCGCGAGCGCAGCACGCCTCCTCGGCGTGAGCCCGGACGACGTGACCGCCGTGACCGCCGACACCTCGCCCGCGGGCCGCAAGACGTTCGTGCTGTGGCAGCCGCCGGAGATCCCGGGCGAGCGGGCCGCGATGCTCGACGACGAGGACCCGTGGGCGGTACCGCTGCCACTTCCGCCGGTCGACCGGGACACGCTCGACGACGCCACCGGCTCCTCGGAGGGCGCCGCGGGGCTCGACGTCTCTGCGGGTCCAGGAGGCACCGAGGGTTCTGGACCGCTCGGGACGGGCGAGAGGCTCGTGGCCGACGAGCCGGACCGTCCCCGCCGATCGGCCACGGCCGAGGTCGCCGACCTGCTCGCCGACCTCACGGCCGCGGGCGCACGGACACTGGCGTTCACCCGCTCGCGCAGGGCCGCCGAGTCTGTCGCGACCGTGGCGCAGTCCCACCTGCGCGAGATCGACGACTCGCTCGCGGGGTCCGTCGCGGCGTACCGCGGCGGGTACCTGCCCGAGGAGCGTCGTGCGCTCGAGTCCGCGATCAGGGACGGCAGGCTGCGAGCTCTCGCGACGACGAACGCGCTCGAGCTCGGCGTCGACATCACCGGACTCGACGCCGTCCTGATCGCCGGTTGGCCGGGGACACGCGTGTCGCTATGGCAGCAGGCCGGCCGCGCGGGCAGGGCAGGCTCGGAGGGACTGGTCGCGCTCGTCGCACGCGAGGACCCGCTCGACACGTACCTCGTGCACCATCCCGAGGCGATCTTCGACACCGCGGTCGAGGCGACGGTGTTCGACCCGACGAACCCGTACGTGCTGGCCCCGCACCTGTGCGCGGCCGCCGCCGAGCTGCCGCTGCGCGCCGAGGACCTGCCGCTGTTCGGACCGGGCACGCGGGAGCTCCTCGACGTGCTGGTCGAGCGCGGTGCGCTGCGCCGTCGACCCTCGGGCTGGTACTGGACGCACGCCGATCCCGCGTCGCGACTGACCGACCTGCGCGGCACGGGCGGCTACCCGGTCCGTGTCATCGAGTCGACGACCGGCCGCGTGCTCGGGACCGTGGACGCCGCAGCGGCCGACTCGACCGTCCACCCCGGCGCGGTCTACGTGCACCAGGGCGCCACCTACGTGGTCGACGAGCTGCGCCTCGACGACGACGTGGCGTTCGTCGGGCGGCGCGACGTCGACTACGGCACCTGGGCGCGGTGGTTGACGTCGACGGAGATCACGTCGGTCACGTCCGAGCTGCAGTGGGGCCCGGTGACCTGGGGGTTCGGGACCGTCGACGTCACGACGCAGGTCATGAGCTACCAGCGCAAGCACATCCCCGACTTCCAGGTCATCGGCGCCGAGGAGCTCGAGCTGCCGGCCCGAACCCTGGCCACGACCGCCGTGTGGTGGACCGCCCCCGAGTCCGTGCTGGAGGCCGCCGGTGTCACCGCCGAGCTCGCACCCGGCGCACTCCACGCCGCCGAGCACGCGTCCATCGGCCTCCTGCCGCTCCTGGCGACGTGCGACCGCTGGGACCTCGGCGGCCTGTCGACCGAGCTGCACACCGACACCGGGCAGGCCACCGTGTTCGTGCACGACGCCTACCCCGGCGGCGCGGGGTTCGCCGAGCGCGGCTTCGCTCTGGGTGCGACGTGGCTGCGAGCCACCCGGGACGCCATCGCGACCTGCCGCTGCGCGAGCGGCTGCCCGGCCTGCGTGCAGTCGCCGAAGTGCGGCAACTCGAACCACCCGCTCGAGAAGGCAGCGGCCGT
>DASVMA010000063.1:0-4063 GCA_036384595.1 Cellulomonas sp.
GGGTCGAGCGCAGCCCGCACCATCCCGCGGTCGTCCCGGGTGCCGACCATCCAGGCGGTGCGGGTGGTCGTGAGCCACGTCCGGGCGAGCAGGGCCCACCGGACGGACAGCTCGGCCGTGAGCCAGTCGTCCACCGCGAGCGTCGGGGCGAACGAGGGGATCTCCTCGCGGTCGTCGGCCACGAGACCTGCGGCGCCGGCCAGCTCGACGACGAACGCCGTGTCGGTCTCCTCGGTCTCGAGCTGGGCGGCGAGCTTGCGCAGCTCACGCACGCCGAGGCCGCCCGTGCGCAGGACCGGCGCCGGCTCGATCTCCCACGTCCGCACGAGGGAGGCGACGAGCCGGACGACCCGTTGCGCGGCCATGGCCGACTCACCCGCGACGAGCTCGAGCGGGTGACGGACGTCGGACGTGGCCGCGGGGGGCCTGTGCAGCCCGGCGTGGGTCCGTCCTGACCGCAGCGCCAGGGCGACGTCGCGCGGCAGCAGGACGTGACGGGCATCGCCGGGGACCAGCAGCCCGTGCGTCAGCAACCACTGGACGGCGTCGCGCGCGGGGGTCCGTAGCGCGGGCAGCAGACCGACCGGAGGTCCCCACATGAGCGCGTCGAGGACCTGGCGCGCGCCGGGGGGTGCGTCGGCGAGGGCGTCGTCCAGCGCACGAGGCGCAGCCAGGTCCGGGGCTGTCGCGGCGCTCCGGGCCGCCGACGACGGCCCGCCTGAGCCTGTTCCCGCGGGCGGGAGCCCCGCGGGGTACGGACCCAGCAGCTCGGCGAGACCGGGTGCGGCGAGGAGTCCGCGGCCTTCGGAACCCGTGGTCGGCGCGTCGTCGAGCCGCAACAGCAGCAGGCTGACCGCGTGGGCGAGCGCGGCGCCGACGAGCTCGCGGTCGGCGTCGGACCGCACCCCGACCGCCTGCGCGACACGGTCGGGCGTCACCGGGGTCGCGTCGTCGTGCAGCGCGACCACTGCCTCGACGACCTGGAGCACGACCGCGTCGACGCTGCCGAGAGCGCGCTCGAGACTCGCCCGGCTGGTGGCCCGCGCCGCGAGGGAGGACAGCGTCGAGGGCGACGGGGAGGCCAGATCAGGGCGGCGCAGCAGCAGCGCGACGAGCTCGTCGTCGCTGCGACTGCGCAGGTCCTCACTGAAAGTGGCCATCCGCACAACGATACGTGCGCGCGGCAGCGCACCGGGACCGCGCACGGGGTCGCTCGCTGCCCGTCCGGTGCGCACGACGCGCGCCGGACGGCGCGAGACCGCGCTCGCGACCACGCGAAGCACCCGCGCCGGGTAGCCTTGACTGGTACGACGTGCACCGTCACATCCATCGACACATCTGGGGTTGCAGTGCCCACCGGCAAGGTCAAGTGGTTCGACACCGAGCGCGGCTTCGGATTCATCGCCAGCGACGAGGGTGACGAGGTGTTCCTGCATGCGTCCGCGCTGCCGGCCGGAGCCGCCCCGCCGAAGCCCGGCGCGAAGGTCGAGTTCGGCGTGGCCGACGGCCGCCGCGGACCGCAGGCCCTGGCCGTCAAGATCCTCGACCCGGTCCCGTCGGTCGCGAAGGCCGCGCGCAAGCCTGCCGACGACATGGTGATCATCGTCGAGGACCTCATCAAGGTGCTCGACAAGGTCGGCAACGACCTGCGCCGCGGCCGCTACCCGGAGAAGGCCCAGGGCGAGAAGTACGCGTCGCTCTTGCGTGCCGTCGCCGAGAGCTTCGAGGCGTGAGCGTGGCCACCGTGACGAAGGACGCCGTCCTCAGCGCCGCCGTCGACCTCGCACGCGAGGTCGCGGTCGAGCTCGCCGAGCACCCGTCCGACGTCGGTGACTACCTCGGCGCGGTCGTCGAGGGTGAACGGCTCGTCTCGCACCGGTTCGCGTGCGCGGCGACGGGCTACCAGGGCTGGCAGTGGACCGTCACGGTCGCCCGCGTGCCGCGTGGTCGCGTCGCCACGGTGTGCGAGGCCGTGCTCCTCCCCGGCGACGGTGCGATCCTCGCGCCCGAGTGGCTGCCGTGGTCCGAGCGGCTGCGCCCCGGCGACATCGGTCCGGGCGACGTCGTGCCGTTCCGTGCCGACGACCCGCGCCTCGAGCCGGGCTGGACCCCCACCGGGTACGACGAGCTGGACTCCGTCGCGATCGAGGAGCTCGCGCTCGCCCGCGCACGGATCCTGTCGCGCGACGGCCGCGACGCCGCTGCCACGCGCTGGTACACCGGCTCGCAGGGGCCGACGTCGGCCGGTGCGCTCGCGGCCGCGGACGCCTGCATGAGCTGCGGGTTCCTCGTGCCGCTCCAGGGCGCGCTCGGGACCGTCTTCGGCGTCTGCGCGAACGAGTGGTCGCCCGACGACGGTCGCGTCGTGAGCCTCGACCACGGTTGTGGTGCTCACTCCGAGACCGACACCGAGCCCCACGCGAGCGACTGGCCCGAATCCAGCGCGGCGATCGACGACCTCGACATCGAGCTCGTGTCGCTCGGCGGGTCTTCGGCGGCTGCCCCGGCCGAGGAGGCAGCGGCCGACGAGATCGCAGCGGTCGAGGCGTCTGCGGACGAGGCACCCGTCGACGACGCTCCCGTGGAGACCGTGCCGGTCGATGAGGCGCCGGTGGACGAGGCGCCTGCGGACGAGGCACCCGTCGACGACGCACCTGCTGACGACGCACCTGCTGACGACGCGCCCGCTGACGTCCTCGCGGTCGACGACGAGTCGGCCGGGACGAGCCAGTAGCCATGACCCGTGACGCCTTCGGGACGGCGGCTCTTCGAGCGGCCGTCCTGGGGGCGTGGCGTGCGTCGCCGGCCCGGCTGCGCGAGGACGCCAACACCGAGGAGGACCACGCCCGCGGGTACTACCGCGACCGTGTGCTCGTCGAGCTGGCCCAGAACGCCGCGGACGCCGCGACGAGGGCCGGGGTCCCCGGGCGGCTGCTGCTGAGGCTCGCGTCGACGCCCGACGGCGAGGTGCTCATCGCAGCGAACACCGGCGAGCCCCTCGACGACGCGGGGGTCGCGTCGCTCGCGTCGATGCGCGCGTCGGCCAAGCGGGACGGTGGTCCCGAGAGCGGCGTGCCGCACGGTCATGCGGGCCTCGGGGTCGTCGGCCGGTTCGGGGTCGGGTTCGCCGCCGTGCGGGCCGTGGCCGACGAGGTGTCGGTGCTGTCGACGTCGGGCGGCGTGCGGTTCTCTCTCGCCGACACCCAGGAGATGCTTGCCCGGGCGTCCGAGGAGAGTCCGGCGCTGGCCGACGAGGTGCGCCGCCGCGACGGTTCGCTGCCCGCGCTGCGTCTGCCGCTGCCTGCCGAGGGTGCCCCGCCGACGGGCTACGACACGGCGGTCGTTCTCGAGCTGCGCGACGAGGTCGCCGCCGACGAGGTGCGGGCGCTGCTCGCGCAGGTCGGCGACCCGATGCTGCTCGCACTGCCGGGCCTCGTGGAGATCGTGGTCGAGGACGACACGGGCGAGCTCCCCGTGCGGCGCGTCGCGGACGTCGCCGATCGCTGGCGCATCGCCTCCGCGCACGGCGAGATCGACCTCGCGCTGCTCGCGGACCGGCCCGTCGAGGAGCGCGGTGCGCGTGCCTGGCGGGTGACGTGGGCCGTCCCGCGCACCGCCACAGGCTCGAGCGCGCGGGCCCTGAGCCCCGACGACTACTGGTCGACCGCGTCCGCCGACCCGGCGAGCGGTCGGCACGCGTCCTGGCCTCGGGTCGTGCATGCGCCGACCCCGACCGACGAGCCGTGCAGCGTCCCCGCGCTGCTCGTCGCGACCCTGCCGCTGGACCCGACGCGGCGGCACGTGGCCGCCGGTCCTCTCACCGACGCCGTCCTGGACCACGCGGCCCGTGTGTACGCGCGACTCGCCGTGTCGGTCGCGGTCGACGGCGGCGACCCCCTCGACCTCGTGCCGACCGGGCTCCCGGCCGGTGCACTCGACGGCGCGCTGCGCGAGCTGATCGTCGAACGCCTCGCGCGCACGCCGCTCCTGGCCCCGGCGGCGCCGCCGACCGAGCGGGAACCCCGTCAGGCGGACGCGGCGAGCCCGGTGTTCCGCGCCGGGA
>DASVMA010000064.1:0-1559 GCA_036384595.1 Cellulomonas sp.
GTCGCCGCGTTCGAGGTCGACCTCGACGCGGTCGTCGCGCACGCCGTCGGCGTCCCGTACTTCCAGGACCTGACGACGTTCCCGCCGGTCCGGCAGGACCTGGCGGTGATCGTCGAGGACGCCGTCTCCGCCGACGACGTCCTGGCCGCCGTGCGCGGCGCGGGCGGCAAGCTGCTGCGCGGCGTGCGCGTCTTCGACGTCTACCGCGGCGCGCAGGTCGGCGACGGGCGCAAGTCGCTCGCGCTGGCGCTGACGTTCCAGGCCCCCGACCGCACGCTCTCCGACGAGGACGTCGCGCCCGCGCGCGGCAAGATCGTCGACGCGCTCGCCTCCCAGGTGGGAGGTGAGCTCCGTGGCTGACCAGGGCGACACCGAGTTCGACGACGACCTCGAGCGGCCGCGGGTCCTGGTCGCGGGCGCGTCCGGGTTCGCGGGCGCGCTCGCCGCGCGGCTGATCGACCGCCACCCGAGGTTCCGGCTCAGCGCGATCACCTCGCGCTCGGACGCGGGCACGCCGCTGAACGCGCTCTACCCGCACCACCGCGTCCCGCTGGTCCTGGAGGAGCTCAACCTCGACCTCGAGCACCAGGGCGAGGTCGACGCGGCGATCGTCGCCTACCCGCACGGCGCGTCGGCCCCGCTGGTCGCCGAGCTGCTGGAGGGGGGAGTCAAGGTCGTTGACTTGAGCGCCGACTTCCGGCTGCGCGACCTCAGCGTGTACGAGGAGTACTACGTCGAGCACCCGCACCCGGAGTTGTTGGAGGAGTCGGTCTACGGGCTGCCGGAGCTCTACCGCGCGGCGATCGCGCAGACCGACCTCGTCGCCGGCCCGGGTTGCTACCCGACCGCCGCGATCCTGACGCTCGCGCCGCTGGCGCGGGCGGGGCTCCTCGGCGACGTGGTCATCGACGCGAAGTCCGGCGTGTCCGGCGCGGGCCGCGCGGCGACGCAGAAGACGCACTTCGTGACCGTCGACGAGAACGTCACGCCCTACGGCGTCGGCACGCACCGCCACGCGCCGGAGATCGACCAGGAGCTGGTGGCGCTCGGCGCGCGCGACGACCTCAAGGTCACGTTCACGCCGCACCTGCTGCCGCTCGACCAGGGCGAGCTGGTGTCCTGCTACGTGACGGTCAGCGACGACGCCGGCGTCGATGATGTCGTCGAGTTGTATGAGAACGCGTACGCGGGCGAGCCGTTCGTGGACGTCGTGACGCGCCCGCCGGGCGTCCGCGACGTGCGCGAGACCAACATCTGCTCGATCAACGTCCAGGTCGACCCGCGGACCGGCAAGGTGTTGGCCTTCGGCGCGATCGACAACCTGTGGAAGGGGACCTCGTCGCAGGCGCTGCAATCCCTGAACCTGATGTTCGGCTTCGACGAGACGGAGGGGCTGCTGTGAGCGCGGAAGACCTCGCCCGGGGGCTCGGCTTCCGGGCGCGAACTCGCCAGAGGCTCGTTCGCGCGGCGGTGGTCGCATGAGCGTTCCCGGTGGACCGGCGAGCCCGTTCTTCCGCTCGCGCTGGGTCGACGTCCCGGACTCGGTCACCGAGGTGCCC
>DASVMA010000065.1:0-5285 GCA_036384595.1 Cellulomonas sp.
GCCGCGAGCAGCGCCACCGGACCACCCCCGAGCCCGGGCAGGACGGCGTCGGGCGCGAGCTGTGCCCACGGCTCGAGCACGAACGCACGCTGGTGCGCGCGAGGGTGCGGGAGCTCGAGGTCGTCCGTGACCGCGAGCGTCGAGCCGTACACGACGAGGTCGATGTCGAGCGTGCGCGGACCCCAGTGCTCGAGGCGCTCCCGCCCGTGCTGCTGCTCGATCACCTGGGTCGCGCGCAGGAGGTCCCGGGCGGACAGAGTCGTGCGGGCGAGGACGACCGCGTTGAGGTAGTCGGGCTGCTCGGGCCCGCCCACGGCGGCAGACCGGGCGAGCGGCGAGACGTCCACGACCACCAGACCGCGCACCCGCGCGAGGTCCGAGACGGCGTCGCGCAGGGTCTGCTGCGCCGCGCCGAGGTTCGCGCCGAGCGCCAGCACGACGTCGACCGGCTCGGCGGGAACCACGTCGAGGGCGTCGCTCACGAGCTCGCCGACGGCCGGTTCCTCCGGGGCGGACGGGACAGCCACAGCGACCGCGCTCGAGGACGCCTGTGCGGCGGCGTCCCCGGCGGGGACGGAGACCTGCGGGAGCACCGCCGTCACCGGGCGGACGGGCGGAGCCATCGGCACGGGCGCCGACTCGACCGGAGCGCGCCACGGCTCAGCCGCCGGCAGCCTGGTGCGGTCACGGTGGATCGCCACGACCACGTCGTCGAACGGGACGGTGATCGGCGCCTGCGGCTTGTGCACCTCGACGTCGACCGCGACCGCCTGCCCGTAGGCCAGGACGGTCGCCGCGATGCGCTCCGCGACGGTCTCGATCAGGTCCGCCGGCTCGCCCGACAGGACGGCCGCGACACGTTCCGCGAGCTCGCCGTAGTTGATCGTGTGGGCCAGGTCGTCGCTCGCGGCGGCGCGACGGGTGTCGAGGTGCACGACGACGTCGGCCACGAAGGTCTGACCGTCCCGCCGCTCGTGCGCGAACACCCCGTGGTAGCCCGTCGCAGCGATGCCGACGAGCCGGATCTGGTCGAGCGGCCGCTCCGGCTGCATGCTCACTGCGTCCTCCTGTGGTCCGTCGACGGCCCCGTCGACGCGTCGCTCGATGCCGCCTGCCAGGCCGCCGCGACCCGCACGGCGTCGGCCGATGCCTTCACGTCGTGCACCCGCACGCACCATGCTCCGGCCGCAGCGGCGAGCGCGCTGATCGCCGCCGTCGCGTCGTCCCGCGCCAACGGCGGTGCCGGCTCACCGTCCGGGTGCGCCAGCAAGTGCCCGAGGAACCGCTTGCGGGACGCACCGACCAGCACCGGGAAGCCGTCGGCGACGAGCTCCGGCAACCGGGCCAGCAGCGGCCAGTTGCTCGCGCCGGGCTTGGCGAACCCGAGACCCGGGTCGAGGACGACCTGGTCGTCGTGCACGCCTGCCTCACGCAGCGCCGCGACCCTTGCGGCGAGCTCGCGGCGCACGTCGGTGACGACGTCCGTGTAGTCGTCGAACGTGTCCATGACGTCGGCGTGGCCGCGCCAGTGCATCGCGACGTACACCGCACCGGTCTGCGCCACGACCTCGTACATCGCGTCGTCGGCCAGGCCGCCAGAGACGTCGTTGATGATCGCCGCGCCGTGCGCGACGGCCTCGCGGGCCACCGTGGCGCGGGTCGTGTCGACGCTCACCGTCGCGCCGCGCGCCACGAGCGCGTCGATGACCGGGAGCACCCGGACGAGCTCCTCGTCCACGGGGACGCGGCGCGCGCCCGGACGGGTGGACTCGCCACCGATGTCGAGGAGGTCAGCACCGTCGCCCAGCAGCCCGAGGCCGTGCGCCACCGCTGCGCCCGGCGTGAACCACCGGCCGCCGTCCGAGAACGAGTCCGGGGTGACGTTGACCACGCCCATGACCAGCGTGCGGCCGAGGCCGGTGAGGGCGTCAGGCAGGGGTGCGGGTCGCGCTCCGGTGCTCACGGGCCGAGCCTAGGCCGTACGTCAGCGGGCGAGCACGAGGGCCATCGCCTCGGCACGCGTCGCGGGGCTGCGCATCTGCCCGCGCACGGCCGAGGTCACGGTGCGCGACCCGGGCTTGTGCACGCCGCGCATCGACATGCACAGGTGCTCGCACTCGATGACGACGATCACGCCGCGCGGCTTCAGGAACTCGACCAGGGCGTCCGCCACCTGGCTCGTGAGCCGCTCCTGCACCTGAGGGCGACGGGCGTAGACGTCGACGAGCCGGGCCAGCTTGCTCAGCCCCGTGATGCGGCCGTCAGCGCCAGGGATGTACCCGACGTGCGCGACGCCATGGAACGGCACGAGGTGGTGCTCGCACGTCGAGTACAGCTCGATGTCCTTGACGAGGATCATCTCGTCGTGGCCGAGGTCGAACGTCGTGGTCAGGACGTCCTGGGGCTCCTGGCGCAGACCCGCGAAGGTCTCCGCGAAGGCGCGCGCGACCCGGGCCGGGGTGTCCCGCAGACCCTCGCGGTCCGGGTCCTCCCCGACGCCGAGCAGCAGCTCGCGGACAGCTGCCTCGACGCGCGGTGCGTCGTACTCACCGATCAGGCCACGGTCGCGGTCGGGCACCGGTCAGGCCTGCTCGGTCGGCTCGGGAGCGATCTCGATGTGACCGTTCTGCGAGGCCGCCGAGGCCAGGTCGGCAAGCTCGGTCGGCGTCATGACGGGCGGTCGCGACGAGACGGCCCGCTCGACGCTCGAGAGCCAGACGTCGCGCGGCGGGCGCTTGACGACCGGGGCGAAGATCTCGACGAGCTCCGACTGGTTCAGCGTCTCGCGCTCGAGCAGCTCGAGGACGAGGCGGTCGAGGACGTCGCGGTACTCGACCAGGATCGCCCAGGCCTCGTCGTGCGCCGCGTCCACGAGCCGACGCACCTCGATGTCGACGGACGTCGCGACCGACTCGGAGTAGTCGCGGCCATGGCCCATGTCGCGGCCCATGAAGACCTCGCCGGAGTCCTGGCCGAGCTTGACCGCGCCGATGACCTCGCTCATGCCGTACTGCGTGACCATCTTGCGGGCGGTCTCGGTGGCCTTGTCGATGTCGTTGCTCGCACCCGTCGTCGGGTCGTGGAACACGAGCTCCTCGGCGACGCGCCCGCCCATGGCGTAGGCGAGCTGGTCGAGCAGCTCGTTGCGCGTCGTGGAGTACTTGTCCTCGGTCGGCATGACCATCGTGTAGCCGAGCGCGCGACCGCGGGGAAGGATCGTGACCTTCGTGACCGGGTCGGTGTACCGCAGGGCCGTCGCGACGAGCGCGTGACCACCCTCGTGGTAGGCCGTGATCTTCTGCTCGGAGACCTTCATGATGCGCGTGCGCTTCTGCGGTCCCGCGATGACGCGGTCGATGGCCTCGTCGAGCTCGTGGTCGCCGATCGTCGTGCCACCCGTGCGGGCGGTGAGCAGCGCGGCCTCGTTGAGCACGTTCGCCAGGTCGGCGCCCGTGAAGCCGGGGGTGCGGCGGGCGACGGCGGTGAGGTCGACGTGCGGCGCCATGGGCTTGCCCTGGGCGTGCACCTCGAGGATGCGCGCGCGGCCCTTGAGGTCGGGCGCGTCGACGGCGATCTGCCGGTCGAAGCGACCGGGGCGCAGGAGCGCAGGGTCGAGGATGTCGGGTCGGTTCGTGGCCGCGATGAGGATCACGTTGGCCTTGACGTCGAACCCGTCCATCTCGACGAGCATCTGGTTGAGCGTCTGCTCGCGCTCGTCGTGCCCGCCGCCCATGCCGGCGCCGCGGTGGCGACCGACGGCGTCGATCTCGTCGATGAAGATGATCGAGGGCGCGTTCTGCTTCGCCTGGTCGAACAGGTCACGGACACGGCTCGCGCCGACGCCGACGAACATCTCGACGAAGTCCGAGCCGGAGATCGAGTAGAACGGCACGCCGGCCTCGCCCGCGACCGCACGGGCCAGGAGGGTCTTGCCGGTGCCGGGGGCGCCGTACAGCAGGACGCCCTTGGGGATCTTGGCGCCGACCGCGAGGAACTTGGCGGGCTCGGCGAGGAAGTCCTTGATCTCCTCGAGCTCCTCGACCGCCTCGTCGACGCCCGCGACATCGGCGAACGTGACCTGCGGAGACTCCTTGTTGACGAGCTTGGCGCGCGACTTGCCGAAGCTCATCACGCGCGAGCCGCCGCCCTGCGCGTTCGACATGAAGAACCAGAACAGGCCCAGCAGGATGACCATGGGCAGGACGAGACCGAGGAGGCTGCTCCACCACGACTGCTGCGGGACCTCGGAGTTGTAGCCGCCCGCGGGGTCCGCCTTCGCGATCGCCTGGACGACCGTGTCGCCCTGCGGCACCACGTAGTAGAAGTCGACCAGCTTGCCGAGGTTCTTGCTGCCCGACGTGAAGTCCTCAGTGACCGTGAGGTCGACGCGCTGCTCACCCTCGGTGATCTTCGCCTGCTGCACCTTCCCCTGCGCGAGCAGCTTCAGGCCGTCGGACGTGTCGATGCGCTGGACACCCGTGCCGGAGAGTGCGCTGACGCCGATCCACACAAGGAGGACGGCGAGCGCGATCCACACGGCAGGGCCGCGAGTGAGTCGCTTGAGAGTCATGGGCGGGGGCGTGCCCCTTCATCCCTCCGGTCGCTGAACTGGTCGGATCGAAGTTACACGCAGAGTGTGTGAACTCCCCTGCCTGTTCGCCCAGGGCAGGAAAGGTGGTCCTCAGGCGCCGTAGACGTGCGGTGCGAGCGTCCCGACGAACGGCAGGTTCCGGTACTTCTCGTCGAAGTCGAGGCCGTAGCCGACCACGAACTCGTTGGGGATCTCGAAGCCCACGTACTTGACGTCCACGTCGACCTTGGCGGCATCCGGCTTGCGGAGCATCGTCGCGATCTCTACGCTCGCCGGCCCGCGGCTCCGCAGGTTCGCCAGCAGCCACGACAGCGTCAGGCCCGAGTCGATGATGTCCTCGACGATGAGGACGTGGCGGCCCGTGAGGTCGGCGTCCAGGTCCTTGAGGATGCGCACGACGCCCGAGGACTTGGTGCCCGAGCCGTACGACGACACGGCCATCCAGTCCATCTGCACCGACGAGTGCAGGCGGCGCACGAGGTCCGCCATGACCATCACGGCGCCCTTGAGCACGCCGACGAGCAGCAGCTCCTTGCCCACGTAGTCGGCGTCGATCTGCGCCGCCATCTCGTCGAGGCGTGCACCGAGCTGTTCCTCGGTGAGGAGGACGCGCTCGAGGTCGCTGCCCATGTCCACAGGGTCCACCGTGACGACTCTCTTCACTGGTCGGGTTGAAGTATCAGCCTGCCATACG
>DASVMA010000066.1:0-9375 GCA_036384595.1 Cellulomonas sp.
CTTGAAGTGCCGACGCACTGCGGGCCGGGTGTCCGAGAAGCCGAAGCCGTCGGCACCCAGCGTCGCGTAACGGCCCGGGATCCAGGCACGCACCTGGTCGGGGACGAGGTGGTCGAAGTCCGTCGTGGCGACGAACGGACCCTCGGCGCCCGCGAGCTTGCGCGTGAGGTAGGCCTCGTGCTGCTCCTCGCCCGGGTGCAGGAACGCCTGGTCGTCGGAACGCAGGCCGTCACGACGCAGCTCGTTCCAGCTCGTGACCGACCAGACCGCAGCCCTGACCCCCCAGTCGTCGGCGAGCAGCTGCTGGGCTTCGAGCGCCCAGCCGACCGCGACCCCCGAGGCCAGGATCTGGGCACGCGGCCCGTCTCCCTGGGCCGGTGCGAGCAGGTAGATGCCCTTGAGGATGCCCTCGACGTCGACGTCCGCCGGCTCGACGGGCTGGATGATCGGCTCGTTGTAGACGGTCAGGTAGTAGATGACGTCGCGGTCCTGGCCGAGGTCGGGCCCGTACATCCGCTCGATCCCTGAGCGCACGATGTGCCGGATCTCGTAACCGTAGGCCGGGTCGTAGTGCACGACGTGCGGCATCGTGCCGGCGAGGAGCGGCGAGTGCCCGTCAGCGTGCTGCAGGCCCTCCCCGGTCAGCGTCGTCCGACCGGCCGTCGCCCCGACGAGGAACCCTCGGGTCATCTGGTCGCCAGCCGCCCAGAACTGGTCGCCCGTGCGCTGGAACCCGAACATCGAGTAGTAGAAGTAGAACGGCAGCAGCGGCTGACCGTGCGTCGCGTACGACGTGCCCACGGCCTGGAACGCCGCCGCGGAGCCGGCCTCGTTGATCCCGGTGTGCATGATCTGCCCGGCCTCGGACTCCCGGTAGGAGAGCATGAGGTCGTTGTCGACCGGGGTGTAGTGCTGACCCTGCGTGTTGAAGATCTTCGCGCTCGGGAAGATCGCGTCGAGCCCGAACGTCCGGGCCTCGTCGGGGACGATCGGGACGACCCGGTTGCCGAAGCCCTTGTCCTTGACGAGGTCCTTGAACAGGCGCACGAGCGCCATGGTCGTCGCGACCTCCTGGTGGCCCGATCCCTTGGCGAGCTGGTCGTAGACCTTCTCGTCGGGCAGCGTGACCTCGACGTGCGTCGCGCGCCGCTCGGGCAGGTACCCGCCCAGCGCCTTGCGGCGGTCCTTCATGTACTGGATCGCAGGGTCGTCCTCGCCCGGGTGGTAGTACGGGGGGAGGTAGGGGTCCGCGTCGAGCTCCTCGTCCGTGAACGGGATGTGCAGCGTGTCCCGCAGCGTCTTGAGGTCGGAGCCCTTGAGCTTCTTCATCTGGTGCGTCGCGTTGCGACCTGCGAAGCCCGAGCCCAGGCCGTAGCCCTTGATCGTGTGGGCCAGGATGACGGTCGGCTGACCGGTGTGCGCCGACGCCGCGGCGTACGCGGCGTACAGCTTGCGGTAGTCGTGGCCGCCTCGCTTGAGCGCCCAGATCTCGTCGTCGGTCATGTTCGCGACGAGCGCCTTCGTGCGCGGGTCACGGCCGAAGAAGTGCTCGCGGACGTACGCGCCGTCGTTCGCCTTGAACGTCTGGTAGTCGCCGTCGGGCGTGTTGTTCATGAGGTTGACGAGCGCGCGGTCCTTGTCCGCGTTCAGCAGGACGTCCCACTCGCGGCCCCAGATGACCTTGATGACGTTCCAGCCGGCGCCACGGAACTGCGCCTCGAGCTCCTGGATGATCTTGCCGTTGCCGCGCACCGGACCGTCGAGGCGCTGCAGGTTGCAGTTCACGACGAAGGTCAGGTTGTCGAGGCCCTGCTGCGCCGCGAGCTGCAGCATGCCGCGGCTCTCGGGCTCGTCCATCTCGCCGTCACCGAGGAACGCCCAGACGTTCTGCTGGCTCGTGTCCTTGATGCCGCGCAGGTGCAGGTACCGGTTGGTCCAGGCCTGGTAGATCGCCGACGCCGGGCCGAGGCCCATCGACACCGTGGGGAACTCCCAGAAGGCGGGGGCGAGGCGCGGGTGCGGGTACGACGGCAGGCCGCCGCCCGGGTGCGACATCTCCTGGCGGAAGCCGTCGATCTGGTGCGCCGACAGGCGTCCCTCGAGGAACGCCCGGGCGTACATGCCGGGCGACGCGTGGCCCTGGAAGTAGATCTGGTCGCCGCCGCCGGGGTGGTCCTTGCCGCGGAAGAAGTGGTTGAGGCCCACCTCGTAGAGCGTCGACACCGACGCGTACGACGAGATGTGACCGCCGACGCCGATCCCGGGGCGCTGCGCGCGCGTGACCATGACAGCCGAGTTCCAGCGGATCCAGGACCGGTACCGGCGCTCGATCACCTCGTCGCCGGGGAAGTACGGCTCCTCGTGCACGCCGATCGTGTTGACGTACGGCGTGTTGAGCGACGTCGGGACCGTCACGTTGCGCTCCCGCGCCCGCTTGAGCAGGTTCAGCAGCACGTAGCGGGCCCGGGGGCCGCCCTTGTCGTCGATCAAGCCGTCCAGCGAGTCGATCCACTCGCCGGTCTCGGCGGGGTCGATGTCCGGGACCTGGCTGAGAAGACCGTTGATGAGTGGTCCTCTGTCGTCCGTCGAAGCCACGTGCGCTCCTTCGTCTCTCGTGCACCCACCGGTCGGTCGACCTGGGGGGGCAGCTCGGCCCGAGCCGTGGGGCGCTGCACAGGTGCGCGCGCCATCGGGAGCGGGTAGTCGCACCATTCTCTGCCCCTGTGTCGTCGGAAGTCACACCGAGAGGGCCATGGGTGGACGTGATGTCGGCGACACGCACGGGCGATCCACGCCACGCCGACCGCGTGAGGGTCTTGCCACGGTGCGACCCGGTGCGGTGGGCTACGGTTTGCGGACACCGACAGATCGCCCGTCCGGGGTGGTCGCGACGGAAGGGAACAGGTCAGCACGTGGCAAGCACCACGGGCGACGCAGCCTCACAGGCTGTGGTTCGCCTCGGATTCATCTCGGGTCAGGTGGTTCAGGAGTTCGGGTACGACGACGACGTCGACAGCGAGCTGCGTGCCGCCGTCGAGTCGACGACCGGGCACGAGCTCGTCGACGAGGACTACGACGATGTCACCGACGGCGTGATGATCTGGTGGCGTGAGGACGACGGCGATCTCACCGACGCCCTCGTCGACGCCAAGACCGTCCTCGACGACAGCGGCGTGATCTGGGTCCTCACACCCAAGGCAGGTCGCGGCGGTCACATCGACCACGCCGAGATCGAGGAGGCCGCCACGACGGCCGGTCTGCACGCGACGAGCACGTTCTCGATCGCACCCGACTGGTCGGCGACGCGTCTCGGCAACCGAGGTCGCGGCAAGTGACGGTGCCGCCCCTGGGTGAGCAGGTCGTCCCGGAGCTCGGGAAGCCGGCGCCGGACTTCGCCTCGGTCGACACGCATGGCACCCCGGTGCGGCTCTCGGAGCTGCGCGGGACGCCCGTCGTCGTCGTGTTCGTGCCGTTCGCGTTCTCCGGCACGTGCACGGGCGAGCTGTGCGCGCTCCGGGACAACATCGAGATGTTCGACGACTCGGGCGTGCGCCTGCTCGTGGTCTCGTGCGACCCGACCTACTCGTTGCGCGCCTGGCAGGAGCAAGAGGCGTACAGCTTCGACCTGCTCTCGGACTTCTGGCCGCACGGCGAGATCGCGCGGGCCTACGGCGTGTTCGACGAGGATCGCGGCGTGGCGATCCGCGGCAGCTTCCTCATCGACTCGAGCGGCGTGCTGCGCTGGGCGCTCGTCAACCCCCGCACGCAGGCGCGTGACCTCGAGGCGTACCGCACGGCGCTCGCCCTGCTCTGACGCGCCTGCGCGCCGGTAGTCTGGTGCACCGTCGAAGGGGCCTGTAGCTCAGTTGGTCAGAGCGCCGCGCTTACACCGCGGAGGTCGCCGGTTCGAGCCCGGCCGGGCCCACCCCTCACGGCACCCTCCGACCGTCCTGCGAAAGGCCACCTCGTGCGCGCCACCCTCATCCATGGCCCCTTCGACGTCCGCCTCGAGACGGTCCCCGACCCCCGCATCGTCCTGCCGACGGACGCCGTGGTGCGCGTCGTTGCGGCGTGCGTCTGCGGCTCCGACCTGTGGCCGTACCGCGGCGTCCGGCCCACGACGGCACCGCACCGCATCGGCCACGAGTTCGTCGGCGTCGTCGAAGAGGTTGGCTCTGACGTCCGCACCCTGCGCCCCGGCCAGTTCGTGGTCGCACCGTTCACGATCAGCGACAACACCTGCGTGCACTGCCGCAACGGCATCCACACCTCGTGCTCGCAGCTCGGCTGGTGGGGCGAGCCGGATCACGACGGCATCCCGTCCGACGCCGGTCAGGGCGAGTACGTGCGCGTCCCGCTCGCGGACGGCACGCTCGTCGCGACCCCGGACCACCCGGATGCGGCCCTGCTGCCGAGCGTCCTGACCCTGAGCGACGTCATGGGTACCGGTCACCACGCCGCGCTCGCCGGCGGGGTCCGGCCGGGTTCGACCGTCGTCGTCGTCGGCGACGGCGCGGTCGGGCTGTGCGCGGTCCTCGCGGCACGGCGGCTGGGCGCCGAACGGATCATCGCGATGTCGCGGCACCAGACCCGGCAGGACCTCGCGGTGCGGTTCGGCGCGACCGACGTCGTCGCAGAGCGCGGCGCCGAGGGCGTGGCGCGCGTGATGGATCTGCTCGACGGCGTCGGCGCGGACGCTGCGCTCGAGTGCGTCGGCACGAAGGAGTCGATGCAGCAGGCGCTCGACTCGGCGCGTCCCGGCGGTCGCGTCGGGTACGTCGGTGTCCCGGCCGGCGGCCCCGAGCTGCCGGTGCAGCAGATGTTCTCCTCGAACGTCGGCGTCCTCGGTGGTGTCGCGCCGGTGCGTGCCTACATCGCCGACCTCATGACCGACGTGTGGTCGGGAGCGATCGAGCCCGGCCTCGTCTTCGACCTCGTCGTCCCCCTGGACGACGTGTCCGAGGCGTACAAGGCCATGGACGAGCGGCGCGCGATCAAGTCGATGCTCCTGCCGTAGCCCGGCAGGTAGCGTTCACGCCGTGACCGACCACCGGACAGCAGCACCGACGCTCGCCGAGGTCGTCGGCGCGCTCGACCGGCTCTACCCGCCCAGCACCGCCGAGTCGTGGGACGCCGTGGGGCTCGTCGCGGGCGATCCCGCACAGCCCGTGCGGCGCGTGCTGTTCGCGGTCGACCCCGTGGACGCCGTCGTCGACGAGGCGGTCGCCTGGGGTGCGGACCTCGTCGTGACCCACCACCCGTTGCTGCTGCGGGGCGTCCACTCGGTCGCGGCGACGACCTTCAAGGGCGCCCTGCTGCACCGCCTGATCCAGTCGGGGATCGGGCTGTACGCCGCCCACACCAACGCCGACGCCGCGCCCCGCGGCGTTGCCGAGGCGCTCGCGGCCATGGTCGGCCTCGTCGACCTGGAGCCGCTCGAGCCGATCGCGGCCGAGGCTCTCGACAAGCACGTCGTGTTCGTGCCGGCCGCCGACGCAGGTCGACTGGTCGACGCCCTGGCGCTGGCCGGGGCCGGGGCGATCGGCGCGTACTCGCGCTGTGCCTGGACCACGACGGGCGAGGGCACCTTCACTCCGTCGGGGGCAGCCCGACCGGCCGTGGGGCGAGCCGGTGAGATCGCCACGGTCGTCGAGGCCCGGGTCGAGATGGTCGCGCCCCGGCGGCTGCGCTCCGCTGTCGTCACCGCGATGCGGGCCGCCCACCCCTACGAGGAGCCGGCGTTCGACGTCCTCGAGCTCGCACGGTGGGACGGCCCGACGGGGATCGGCCGCGTGGGCCGGCTCGCGGAGCCGACGACGCTGCGAGGGTTCGCCGAGCGGGTCGCGGCCGTGCTGCCCGCGACCGCCCAGGGCGTCCGGTTCGCGGGGGATCCCGACGCCCGGGTGACGCGCGTCGCGGTCGTCGGCGGATCGGGGGACTCGCTCTTCGACGCGGTGCGGTCGGTGCGCGCGGACGCGTACCTCACGGCCGACCTGCGCCACCACCCCGCGTCCGAGCTGCGCGAGCGCGCCGAGTTCGACGCGGCGCCCGGCCAGCCGAGCCCGCCCTACCTCGTCGACGTCGCGCACTTCGCGTCGGAGTGGCCCTGGCTGCCGCTCGCGGCCGCCGATCTCACGTCGGCGCTCGTGGGCGACGGCACTACGGTGGAGACCCGGATCAGCACCCAGCGCACCGATCCGTGGACAGCGCGGGTGCCGAGCCCTCAGATGCAGTCGGAAGGAAACCCCCTGTGACCACAGCACCCCCCGAGGCCCAGCGCCGGCTCCTGGAGGTCCAGGCCCTCGACACGCGCCTCGACCAGATCGCGCACCGCCGCGCGAACGTGCCTGCGCTCGCGCGTCTCGTCGAGCTCGACAGCCAGCTCGCCGACCTCGAGACGGCCCTCGTGACCTCGAGGACCGCCGCGAACGACCTGCGCCGCGCGGTCGCGAAGGCCGAGTCCGACGTCGAGCAGGTCCGCACGCGCGCCACGCGCGACCAGACCCGGCTCGACTCGGGCAGCGGCAGCCCGAAGGACCTGCAGGCCCTGCAGAGCGAGCTCGCGTCGCTCGGCCGGCGCCAGGGCGAGCTCGAGGAGGTCGAGCTCGAGGTCATGGAACGGCTCGAGGCCCACGAGTCCGTGCTCAACGAGCTGACGACCGCGCACGACGCCCTGGTCGCGCAGCGCGACGAGGTCGTCGCGGAGCGGGACGCTGCGTTCGCCGAGCTCGACGCCGACGCCGACCGCGTGAGCGCGCAGCGTGCCGAGACGGCCGCGCCGCTCGACGAGAAGCTCCTGGCCCTGTACGAGAAGATGCGCGCCCGCCTCGGCGGCGTCGCGGTCGCCGCCCTGCGGCACGGTCGCTCCGAGGGCAGCGGGCTCATGGTCCCGGGCACCGAGCTCGCGCGCATCAAGGCCCTGCCCCCCGAGGAGATCGTGTTCTGCGAGGACTCCGGGCGCATCCTCGTGCGTGGTGAGGACGCCTTCTGATGGCGGACGCCGGGGTCTCCCCGGCAACGGGCGGCGCCTCTCGGCGGGCCGCCCGACCGTCGGGTGCGGCGGTGCGTTTCGACGCGGCTGAGCCCGTCACCGTCGTCCTCGTGCGGCACGGGTCGACGACGATGACGCAGTCGCGCCGGTACTCGGGCTCGTCCGTTCCCGGGCCGCCCCTCAACGACGAGGGTCGGCTGCAGGCGGCTGCTGCGGCGGTGCTCGTCGACCGGGTCGGTCGCGACCTGTGGGGCGACATCCCCTACCCGAGCGAGCTCGTCGCCTCGCCGATGGTCCGGACCCAGCAGACGGCGGCTGTTGTCGGCGCTCGGCTCGGCCTCGAGGTGCGGACGGTGCCGGAGTTCAAGGAGGCCGACTTCGGGGCGTGGGAGGGTCTCACCGCGGAGGAGATCGAGGAGCGGTGGCCGGGCACCCTGCGGCCGTGGCACCTCGAGGCGACCCTGCGTCCGCCGGGCGGGGAGTCGATCACCGACGTCGGCGTCCGCATCCGGGGAGCTCTCGACGCGCTGCTGGCGGGCGGCGTCGACCGCACGGTCGTGGTCATCAGCCACGCGGTGTCCATCCGTGCCGCGCTCGGGCTCGCCATGGGCGCGCAGCCGTCGTCGTGGAGCCAGCTGCGGGTCGCACCCGCGTCGCTGAGCATCGTCCGGCTGTTCGAGGACGGCCGCAGCGAGGTCGCCGTCGCGGGAGCCCCGAGCGAGGGCTGGGCCCCGCGCGCCTGAGGTGTCGCGTGCTCGGCTCAGTGCTCGACGAGGGTGAGCACGCGCGCACCGCGGCCCGCCGGACCGAGCTCGACCGCGGCCCACGTCTCGCCGACCAGCTCGCTCGCGGCCGCGGCGAGACCGTCCGCGTCGACCGGGACGTGCCGACGACGCGCGAGCAGGTGCCGGGTCAGCACCCCACGGGCGTGCTTCGCGTTGTGCGAGACGACGGATCGGACCCCGGCGAGCTCCCGCACGACGCGGACCTGCACCCAGGTGGCGCCACGTGGCGGACGCCAGGCGGAGAGGTACGTGGCCGAGCGGCAGTCGACGACGAGGTCGCCGTCGGCCCGGGTGTCGAGCACGGCGGCCAGCTCGTCCCGCCACGCCGCGGCGAGCGGTCCGATGCCGGGCAGGTCGGTCGCCATCGACAGCCGATAGGCGGGGATGCGGTCGCCCGGCGCGGTGACGCCCCACAGTCCCGAGAAGATCCGCACCGACTCCTCGGCCCTCGCGCGCGCGACCGGTGTGAGCCCTGACAGGCCGGCGGCCGCGAACAGGACACCCGAGTAGACCCGGTCCGCACGGGCCGTCGTGGCGCTCCGCAGGTCCACGTTGCGGGCGACCTCCCCGGCGATGCTCGCCCCCACACCGAGGACCGCGACGGCGTCGGGCCGCGCGCTGACGTCGATGAGCGCGTCGAGCACCTTCTCCCGCAGGGGGGTGAGCTGGGGCGACGAGAGGCCGGCGACGTCGAGCGGTGCGCCCGCAAGGGGCGCGGTCTTGCCCTCGGAGGGCGGCAGCAGCACGAGCACCCGACGACTCTAGGCTGCGGTCGGCCACGGACCGTCCGGACGGCTAGGCTGGGCGTGCGGATGAGCTGGCCAGGCGGCCGCGTCGAGCCCTCGGGCTCGCCGAGGAACGTCCGGGCTCCACAGGGCAGGGTGGTGGGTAACACCCACCCGGGGTGACCCGCGGGACAGTGCCACAGAGAGAAGACCGCCTCGCTCGCCCCTCGGGGTGGACGGGGTAAGGGTGAAACGGTGGTGTAAGAGACCACCAGCGTGCCGGGCGACCGGTGCGGCTAGGTAAACCCCACCCGGAGCAAGGCCAGACAGGGAGCGTTCGAGGGCTGCTCGCCCGAGCTCCCGGGTAGGCCGCTGGAGGCGTGCGGCAACGTACGTCGTAGATGGATGGCCGTCACCCGCGCGTGGGCAACCGCGCGCGGGCACAGAACCCGGCGTATCGGCCAGCTCATCCGCACATGAGCCGCTGAACTGGGGAAACGCTAGATCTGACCTTCCCCGGTCCGCGGGGAGTCCGCAGCAGGTGCGAGCGCGAGGACAGAGTCGACCGCCTCACGAGTGCGGTCGTCGGAGTCCGGCCACAGGTGGCTGTACGTGTCGAGGGTCTCGACCGCCGAGGCGTGTCCGAGCCGCTCCTGCACCGTCTTGACCGACTCCCCATGCCGGATGAGCAGCGACGCGTAGTAGTGGCGCAGCCCGTGGAACACGAACCCTTGCACTCCGGCATCGACGGTCGCCTTGCGCCACGCATTTCCGAACCCCGAGCGTCGCAACGGTCCTCCGGCCTCGGTGGTGAACACCAGCCCGTCGGGCCCGGCCGGGAACGCGGCGAGGTGCGCGGCGAGCGCATCGACGA
>DASVMA010000067.1:0-6092 GCA_036384595.1 Cellulomonas sp.
GCTTTGGCCCGCTCGCCGGAGTTGCGCGCGCCGATGCGGCAGTGCCCATCGGCAGGTCGGCAGGTGCAGCGGTGCGCCGAGCCGACTCACATCATGGTGATGGGTGGGACATGCGTCGCGAGTTTTTCACGCCAGTCGGAAGCCGGGTTCAGCAGGACGCGCGGGGACGGGCCCGTGGGCGCGCCCTGGCGGCGTCGGCGGTGCTAGGGCTGGTGTTCGTCGTCAGCGCAGCGCTCCCTGCGAGTGCGACGAGATCAGGCGGCGAGCGTCCCGACGGCGGCCGGACGCCAGAGGCGGTCTCGTGCCAGGTCGTGGCATCCACGGTGCTCGGCGGCGTGGCGACGTTCACTGTCGGCCCGCGCGGGTGCGAGGGCCGGACCCCGCCGCTGTCGTTCTCGACGTACACGCTGAAGAACGGGCTGGTCCAGCCCTTCACGTCGCAGGTGGCGTTCGCTCATGCGTCCACCAACGGCCTGACCTACGGCGCCGGGAGATACACGCTCAAGGCCGCGCTGCCCGAGTGCAACTGGCAGTCGGACCTCTACATCGGGCAGAGCCAGCTGAGCGCGCCGCACATCCACCCGATCGGCGGCATGAACGTGGGCTGGGACTTCCGAGAGGGCAACGTCTGCGCCCCCGCCCCGATCCCGTCTCCTACCGGCACGCCGACAGTGACCCCGTCGCCGACCGTGACGCCGACCGTGACGCCGTCTCCGACCGTGGCGCCGTCTCCGACGGGCACGCCGACAGTGACCCCGTCGCCCACCGCCACGCCGACTGCGACGCCGTCGCCCATCGAGGTGCCGCTCGCCACCCCGTCGCCCACGGGCGCGACGACTCCGACGCCCACCGGCGCACCGTCCGCCACGCCGACCGTGACGCCCAGCGCGACCCCGACGGTGGCGCCGAGCGCGACCCCGACGGTGGCGCCGAGCGCCACACCGACGTATGTCTCCGAGGTGCTCAGCGCCGGGGTGCCGACGCCGACGCCCTCGCCGTCGATCACCTACGTCTCCGAGGTGCTCGATGCCCAGCCGAACCTGGCAGCAACGGGTTCCACGGTTGGCCCAGTGCTCGGCGGAGCCGTGGTGCTGCTCGTCGCCGGAGGTCTGCTGGTGATGCTGCGTCGACGCTCGGGTCAGCGCTCCTGAACCGACCGACGGGCCAGCCGAGCGATCGGCCGACGAGCTGACGGGGACGTCCGACCCGCCGGCCCGATGTGACCCGCTGACGCCGACGCCGCTAGGGTTCCTGAACCCCTGGCAGCGTCGGCGTCACCGGGTGTGAGTGAGCCGGCGCGATGTCCGCGGCAGTGGTCTCTCGCGGCGGTCTGGCCGGTGCAGCAGCACGTGCACGGCGCCGTTTCGTCCGGGCCTGCCGATGGCGTAGAATCGCCCGTTGGGTGTGTGTGCCCTGTGCTGTCTAGCCCCGGTGATCGGCCCGGCGGCGTCGGCTGCACGTCAAGGTTCACGACCCTGAAGGAATCCACGGAACGCACGAGTGGTCTCATCGTGGTCGACGTGGACTGGTTCATCCATCAGAGAGTTAGCGGAGGATATGGCAAAGAAGGACGGTGTCATCGAGATCGAAGGCAGCGTTGTCGAGGCCTTGCCGAACGCGATGTTTCGCGTGGAGCTGGCCAACGGCCACCGAGTGCTCGCCCACATCTCAGGCAAGATGCGTCAGCACTACATCCGGATCCTCCCTGAGGACCGCGTGGTCGTTGAGCTGAGCCCGTACGACCTGTCCCGCGGCCGGATCGTCTACCGCTACAAGTAACCGCCACTCGAACACGCCGTCGGTCCGGACCCCGGGCGCCGCGGCGGCGGAGGAACACGCAATGAAGGTCAAGCCCAGCGTCAAGAAGATCTGCGACAAGTGCAAGGTGATTCGCCGGCACGGTCGCGTCCAGGTGATCTGCGAGAACCTGCGCCACAAGCAGCGCCAGGGCTGATGCCCTGACGCTCGGGGCGCACCCGAGCAGCACCACCGGTTCTGGCCCTGCCAGGACCAGCAAGCGCACCGCCACTCCGGCATCGGCCCTTCGGTCGGTACCGGTGAACCCTCGGTCGGAGGCCGAGGCCCGCAGCACGCGGGAGGGCAGTGCGGCAGACCTCCGATGCGTTACAGGAGTCACCAGACACATGGCACGTCTTGTCGGCGTCGACCTCCCCCGCGAGAAGCGGCTCGAGATCGCGCTCACCTACATCTACGGCGTCGGTCGTACCCGCGCGCACCAGACGCTGGCCGCGACGGGCATCAGCCCGGACCTGCGCGTCAAGGACCTCGACGACGCGACCCTCGTCGTCCTGCGTGACTACCTCGAGGGCAACTTCAAGCTCGAGGGTGACCTCCGCCGTGAGGTTGCTGCGGACATCCGCCGCAAGGTCGAGATCGGTTGCTACCAGGGCCTGCGGCACCGCCGTGGCCTTCCCGTGCACGGACAGCGCACGAAGACCAACGCGCGTACCCGCAAGGGTCCGAAGCGCACCGTCGCCGGCAAGAAGAAGGCCGGCCGGAAGTAGCACCGGCGCAGGGCCCGGTCGGCGCAGCACGCGCCGCCGCCCACGCGTCGGGACAACCGACATCACGACCCTGGCGACAGCCGGAGAATCAGAGAGAAACCGCAGATGCCCCCGAAGACTCGTGCAGCAGTTCGCAAGCCGCGCCGCAAGGAGAAGAAGAACGTCTCCCACGGCCAGGCGCACATCAAGAGCACGTTCAACAACACCATCGTCTCCATCACGGACCCCTCGGGTGCCGTGATCGCCTGGGCCTCGTCGGGTCAGGTCGGCTTCAAGGGTTCGCGCAAGTCGACGCCGTTCGCGGCTCAGCTCGCTGCTGAGGCCGCCGCGCGTCGTGCGCAGGAGCACGGCATGAAGAAGGTCGACGTCTTCGTCAAGGGCCCCGGCTCGGGCCGCGAGACTGCGATCCGCTCGCTCCAGGCGACCGGCCTCGAGGTCGGCTCGATCCAGGACGTCACGCCGCAGGCGCACAACGGTTGCCGCCCGCCGAAGCGTCGCCGGGTCTGATCTCCGGCAGGCGGTCCGGCGCGGGGGAGACCTCGCGCCGGACCGCCGAGACTTGCCTGACCGGGTAGACCGAGACCTGGCCGGGTTGCAGTACTGCGCGGCGTCATATGGCGGACGCCCGCTGAGAGGAAGCACACCGTGCTCATCGCACAGCGCCCCACCCTGACCGAAGAGGTCATCTCGGAGTACCGCTCGCGGTTCTCCATCGAGCCCCTCGAGCCTGGCTTCGGCTACACGCTCGGTAACTCGCTGCGTCGGACCCTGCTCTCCTCGATCCCGGGGGCCGCAGTCACGTCCATCCGCGTCGACGGCGTCCTGCACGAGTTCTCGACGATCCCGGGCGTGAAGGAAGACGTCACCGAGATCATCCTCAACATCAAGCAGCTCGTGGTCTCCTCGGAGAACGACGAGCCCGTCGTCATGTACCTGCGCAAGCAGGGTGGCGGCGCGGTCACCGCTGCGGACATCGTCCCGCCGGCGGGCGTCGAGGTGCACAACCCCGACCTCCACCTCGCGACGATCAACGAGAAGGGCAAGCTCGAGATCGAGCTCACGGTCGAGCGCGGCCGCGGGTACGTCTCGGCGAACCAGAACAAGTCCTACGACGCCGAGATCGGCCGCGTGCCGGTCGACTCGATCTACTCGCCCGTCCTCAAGGTGACCTACAAGGTCGAGGCGACGCGTGTCGAGCAGCGGACCGACTTCGACAAGCTCATCGTCGACGTCGAGACGAAGCAGGCCATCAGCCCCCGTGACGCGCTCGCGTCGGCCGGCCGGACGCTCGTCGAGCTGTTCGGGCTCGCCCGTGAGCTCAACGTCGAGGCCGAGGGCATCGAGATCGGCCCGTCGCCGACGGACGCCGCGCTCGCCGCTGACCTGGCCCTGCCGATCGAGGACCTGCAGCTGACGATCCGGTCCTACAACTGCCTCAAGCGCGAGGGCATCCACTCGGTGGGCGAGCTCGTGGCGCGCAGCGAGGCCGACCTCCTCGACATCCGCAACTTCGGTGCGAAGTCGATCACCGAGGTCAAGGAGAAGCTTGCCGAGCTCGGCCTGTCGCTCAAGGACAGCCCGCTCGACTTCGACCCGACCGCCGCCGCCGGTTACTACGACGCCGACGAGGGTGACTTCACCGAGGACGAGCAGTACTGACGCCGGGGGATGCGCGGTGCCCGTCGTCGGGTGCCGCGCGTAGCCCATCACTGGAACGCAAGGAGCAATAGATCATGCCTACGCCCACCAAGGGTCCCCGCCTCGGTGGCGGTCCGGCGCACGAGCGGCTGATCCTGGCCAACCTGGCCACGTCACTGTTCGAGCACAAGCGCATCACGACGACCGAGGCCAAGGCCAAGCGCCTTCGCCCGCTCGCCGAGCGGCTCATCACGTTCGCGAAGCGTGGAGACCTGCACGCGCGCCGCCGCGTCATGACCGTCGTTCGGGACAAGTCCGTCGTCCACGCGCTGTTCACCGAGATCGCCCCCGCAGTCGCGGAGCGTCAGGGTGGCTACACCCGCATCACGAAGATCGGCGCCCGCAAGGGCGACAACGCGCCCATGGCCGTGATCGAGCTCGTCCTCGAGCCGCTCTCGCCGAAGCAGGCTGTCGTCAAGGAGGCCGAGAAGGCCGCCAAGAAGTCCGCGCCGAAGAAGGCCGACGCCACTCCGGCGCCCGTCGTCGAGGCGCCGGTCGAGGCAGTCGTCGAGGCCGACGAGGTCGCCGCCGAGCCGAAGGACGCCGAGGAGGCCTGAGCCTCCCGGTCTGAGCACGAACCAGAGCCCGACCCGCGAGTCTTCGCGGGTCGGGCTCTGGCGTTCCCAAGGTGGTGCTCGCCGCGCGTCGACGGCCCGGTCGGCGCGCCCGGAACCGTGGTGCGTCGAACGCTGTCGGTCCGACCCGGAGACGCGGAGAATGCATCCTGAGCCGGAGCGAGCGGAGACGGCGCCGAGGGGGGTGTCGCCATGCACGAGCCCGGCCAGGAGTTGCCGGTGGTGTTCGTGCACGGGCTGCGCACCTCCCGGACGATGTGGCGCGCCCAGGTCGCGGCTGTCGAGGCGCTGGGTCATACCGCCGTCGCGATCGACCTGCCCGGGCACGGTCGCCGGCGCGGTGAGCGGTTCACGTGGGGCGGTGCCATCGACGCGGTGGCGCGAGGTGTCGACGACGTGGGTGGCCGGGCGCTCGTCGTCGGGCTGTCGCTCGGCGGATATGTGGGGATCGCGCACGCGGCGCGTCATCAGAGGCAGGTCGCGGGTCTGGTCGCTGCCGGCTGCTCGACCCGGCCGCTGCGCCCGCTCGTGGGCGCCTGGGAGCTCGCGGTGCGGGCGATCGCTCACCTGCCCGACGAGGGTGCACGACTCAACCAGCTGATGGTCGACCTGGCGCTGCCGTCGGCCGGGGCCCGTGACGTCGGCGCGGGCGGGTTCGCGCTCGACGTGGGTCGGGACGTGCTGCGCGCCGTCACGGCTGCGCGACCGGTCGACGACCTGGCGCGCATCGAGGTGCCGGTGTGGCTCGTCAACGGACGGTACGACCACTTCCGCGGGGAGGAGCGTCGCTACCTTGCCGCCTGCCAGGACGGTCGTCTCGTCGTCGTTCGGGGCGCGACCCACCTGGTCAGCCTCGTCGCTCCGGTGCGGTTCACACGCGTGGTCCTCGAGGCGCTGGACGCCCTGCAGGGGTGACCGACGCCCTGTGCGTCACACCAACGAGCGCAGCTCCCACGCGCGGACCCCGCCGACGATGCCGGCCTGGTTCGGGACGACGACGACGTCGTCGCCGAGCCGTTCGAGCGCCTGGGGGATGATCCGGCGCGAGTTGCCGCCGCCGAGGTACAGCCGGTCCCAGCAGAAGACAGGTCGCAGGCCCTCGACGGCCCGCCGGACGCGGCCGGACCAGCGGGGATCGCCCAGCCGGGCCCGCTCGATCTCGCCGATGTAGGAGTCGTAGGTCGTGCCGCGCCGGATCGGTGCGTGCGAGAGCTCGAGGTGCGGGGCGAGGACGCCGCCGTCGAACAGCGCCGAGCCCAGACCGGTGCCGAGGGTCAGGACGAGCTCGACGCCT
>DASVMA010000068.1:0-2542 GCA_036384595.1 Cellulomonas sp.
TCGGTCAGGTTGTGCCGCGTCCAGTCACCGACCGCTGCGAGCGTCCGGGGGCGGACTACGCCGCCGAGCAGGTAGAGGGTGACGTTCGGGCGGCCGACGAGGAGGTTCGCGACGGGCAGGGAGTGGGTCACGACCATCAGCTCGCGGTCCAGGGGCAGCATCTGGGCGACGCGCACGGTCGTGGTCCCGGCGTCGATGATGATCGACCCGCCGTCCGGCAGCTCGTCGAGAGCGACCTTCGCGATGCGCTCCTTCTGCCCGGCGAGCCGCGACTCGCGCTCGTCGACCGCAGGCTCGATCCCGAGCCGCTCCACGGGGATCGCCCCGCCGTGGACGCGCCGCAGCACGCCGAGGCGTTCGAGGGCCGTGAGGTCGCGTCGGACGGTCTCGGGGGTGACGTCGAGGTCCTCGGCGATCTGCTTGACCTCGACGCGGCCCTCGCTCCGCGCACGCCGCAGGATCTCCTGGTGGCGTTCTGTCGCGTACACGATCACTCCCCGACGTCGATGTCCGAGCCTGCCCGACCAGATGTTGCTACGTCTGGTTATAGTTCCGTATGTGCCCGTTGTCAACCATGTTGGCCCGATATGCGGAAGCAGACGGACATTCGTGCGAGGCGGCACTCTCGCGGAGGTGGGGCCCAGTCGCCTTCGGGTGACCGATGAGCGAAGGTGGACGGCATGCCCAACCGCCTGGCCGCCGCGACGAGCCCCTATCTCCAGCAGCACGCGGAGAACCCCGTCGACTGGTTCGAGTGGGGCGAGGAGGCGTTCGCCGAGGCCCGCCGCCGTGACGTCCCGCTGCTGATCTCGGTCGGCTACGCGGCGTGCCACTGGTGCCACGTCATGGCCCACGAGTCGTTCGAGGACCCGGTCACGGCGGCCTACCTCAACGAGCACTTCGTCGCGGTCAAGGTGGACCGCGAGGAGAGGCCCGACGTGGACGCCGTCTACATGGCGGCGACGCAGGCGATGACCGGCAGCGGCGGCTGGCCCATGACGGTCTTCGCCACGCCGGACGGCGACCCGTTCTCGTGCGGCACCTACTTCCCGCCCAGGCCGCTCCACGGCCTGCCGTCGTTCGGGCAGGTGCTGGGGGCGATGCACGACGCCTGGACCGCGCGACGCGGCGATGTCGACAGGAGCGCCGCGGCGATCCGCGAGGCGCTCGCCGACCGCGAGCCCGGCACCGCACAGGCCGACGACGGGCCGTGCGACCCGTCGACCCCGATCCGCGCCCTCGACGTCCTCGGCGGGACGTACGACGCCGCACGGGGAGGCTTCGGCGGAGCGCCGAAGTTCCCGCCGACCATGGTGCTCGAGTGGCTGCTCCGGCACGGCGCGGACTCCACCCGGCCCGGCGCGGGGCAGGCCCTGGCGATGGCGACCGGGACGCTCGAGGCGATGGCCCGCGGCGGCATGTACGACCAGCTCGGCGGCGGGTTCGCGCGGTACTCCGTCGACGCCGCGTGGGTCGTCCCGCACTTCGAGAAGATGCTCTACGACAACGCGCTGCTCCTGCGCGTCTACGCGCACTGGTGGCGGGCGACGGGTTCAGAGCTCGCGCGCCGGGTCGTCGAGGAGACGGCCGGGTGGCTGCTGCGCGAGCTGCGCACGGACGAGGGCGGGTTCGCGTCGGCCCTCGATGCCGACTCCTCGGGGCCCGACGGCGTGTCACGGGAGGGCGCGTTCGCGGTGTGGACGCCGCGCGAGCTGGTCGACGTGCTGGGGCCCGACGACGGGGCCTGGGCGGCCGCGGTGTGGGGCGTCAGCGCGGCGGGGACGTTCGAGCAGGGAGCGTCGGTGCTCCAGCTGCGGGCCGACCCGCCGCCCGAGGAGGCCGGTCGCTACGCCACGGTCCGGGCCCGGGTGTTCGAGGCCCGTGCGTCGCGTCCACGGCCCGCTCGGGACGACAAGGTCGTCGCGGCCTGGAACGGGCTCGCCGTCGCGGCGCTGGCCGACGCCGGGGACCTGTTCGGGCGACCCGACTGGGTCGATGCCGCAGCCGGGGCCGCTGACCTGCTGCTCGAGCTCCATGTGCGTCGCGACGGACCGGTGCTGCGCCTCGCCCGCACGTCGCGGGACGGCGTCGTCGGCAGCGCGCCGGGGGTGCTGGAGGACTACGCCGACCTCGCCGAGGGAGTGCTCGCGCTCTACCGTGCGACGGGGGACCCGCGATGGGTCGAGCATGCCGGCGAGCTGCTCGAGGAGGTGCTCGGGCGGTTCTCCGACGGCGGGGGCGGCTGCTACGACACGGCCGTCGACGAGACCGACCCCGTGCTGGACCGCATCCGGCGGCCGCGCGACCCCGCGGACGGCCCGACGCCGTCCGGCCAGGCCGCTGCGGCCGGCGCCCTGCTGACCTTCGCTGCCCTCACCGGCTCGCACCGCCACCGGGAGGCCGCCGAGCGGACACTCGTCGAACCTCTCGCGATCGCCGAGCGGTACCCGCGGGCGGCGGGTTGGGCACTCGCCGTCGCGGAGGCCGTGCTCGACGGTCCTCGGGAGGTCGCCGTCGTCGGGCCCGCGGGTGACGCGAGGAC